>JAMNZY010000102.1 GCA_023622055.1 Bacillota bacterium | reverse complement strand
AATCCCAGTTCTAAGACCTAGTGACGAAATTCCGGAAACTACATTAAGTTCAGAACCTCCTGCCCTTTTCTCAAAAACTTCACCTTGAGAAATCCTTTCCTTGTTGAGAGGTGAAAGGCGAAGCATTATTTCACCAAATCCTATTACATCAAATTCTTTTTTGTTAAAATCATCTTTTATCATCACAATGTGCCTCCTGCTGTGTTATTGCTGTGTTATTATACTAAATTCCTAAAAGCCGCCGGGCATTTTCACCATTTATAAGAGACTGTTCATCATCACTGAGACCGGAGTTAGATATGTCTTCAAGATATCGCTTCATAGGCAGCAGAGGGAAGTCGCTTCCAAATAAAATTTTATCCAAAACCTTCATACTCTTTGCCGCAACATATATATTGTTATCATAGAGCAATGGTGTTGCTGCAATGTCATAATACACATTTTTATTTTGTGCGCGTATTTCTGGCATCATCTCATAGAATAACAACCCACCGCCCCAATGAGCAAATACAACCTTGATATTGGGGAAGTTTTGCACAAATGCACAAGCTGTCTTAGGCGTAGTATCAGTTTTTCCGGCATAATAATGACCCACCGGTTCATTGGTATGGATAATTAACGGAATATCTCGTTCAATACATGCATTTGCCAAAGTTGACATTTGTTTAGCATCTGTTAAGTCAAATTTCTGACCGTATGGAAATATTTCGCCAATGCCCTTTAACCCCATTGCAAGACAGCGGTCGATTTCCCGTTCGACCCCTGATGCTGTGGGCACTAATACCATGTATCCTATCAGCTTGTCAGGATACTTTTTTACAGCCTCAGCTACATAGTCATTAACATATTGGCAAAGCCCTATATCATTAAAAGCAAAGCCAAAAATCACAGCTTTGTCCATTCCTGAGCTTTTAAGCTCTTCTACAACATCATCGGCTGTAGCAAACTTGTTTACTGGGCTTTCACTAAGAAGCTTAAAGTAATCTTCCCTTTCAGCTATTTTTTTCCAATCCCTTATAATATCAGGTGGTGTAACATGTACGTGAAAATCTATTTTCACTATATTGTAATACCCCCTTATTTAAGTAATCTAGATATGTTTTTCACATATGGCGGCTTTATAATGCCTTTTTCAGTTATTATCCCCGTGATGTTCTCATGAGGAGTAACATCAAAAGCGGGATTGTACACTTTTACCCCTTCAGGGGCAATTCTTATGCCATCTATGTGTGTAACTTCACTAATATCCCTTTCTTCAATCACTATTTGCTCCCCAGACTTTATATCAAAGTCTATAGTGGAAATAGGTGCCGCAACATAAAAGGGCACGTTAAAGTCTTTGGCAATCTGAGACAGCATGTATGTGCCTATCTTGTTTGCCGTGTCACCGTTTGATGCGATACGGTCAGCTCCAACGATGATTACGTCGATTTTGCCATCTCGTATTAAGACAGGGGCTACACTGTCAGGGATAAGTGTGACAGGAATTCCCTCTTGGACAAGCTCCCAAGCCGTCAGTTTTGCTCCCTGAAGCCTAGGCCTTGTTTCATCGGCAAAAACACTGATATTCTTCCCAGAGTAATGAGCTTCTCTTATTACACCTAATGCTGTTCCGTACCCTACTGTAGCCAGTGCGCCGGTATTGCAGTGGGTTAATATGGTAGAATTTTCTGGGATGATCTCATTACCATATCTGGCTATGGACTTATTTGTCTCCAAATCTTCTTTTTCTATGGCCTTGGCCTCATCTAATAATGCTTTATATATTTCTTCATTGGATTTATCATTGTTTGCCTCCATTATATCTTTCATGCGTTTTACAGCCCACATTAAGTTTACCGCTGTAGGTCGAGCATTTCCTATAAGCTGCACACTTTTCGCCATTTCGTTGAAAAACTCTTCTTTTGGCAGATGGATAAATTCCTTTGCAGCCAGGACTAAGCCGTAAGCTCCTGCCACACCTATGGCCGGAGCTCCACGGACTACCATATCCTTTATGGCAAACTCTACATCTCTAAAGTTTTCGCATTCAAATATGGAAAGCTTTCCAGGCAATTTCCGCTGATCTATTAAGTAAAGTTTTTCATCCTTAAATTCTATAGTATTAATCGATGCCATTGAAAAACCTCCTGAAACAATTTATTTTAAAATAATATTTCCATGATTCTTATGTTTTTTCCTGCTTGAACAATAAAGGCAACAATTTTGTACCTGAATTTAAGTATATAATATAAAAAGAGCTGTTGCACGGCAATTTTTTGTTTGCCACCCAACAGCTCTTTTTATATAACATATTTTGAATTAAGTATTCCTAAGACTTTAATTTTGAATTGAGACCTGTTTTGGTTTCTGTAGAATTTTAAAATAAAAATAAATAAATGCAATTGCTGCTGCTATTATACCAACAGGATAAGAAATAGTAGTAGGCAGCTTAAATCCTTCCTGTGCCTGTAAAATATACGTAACACTCACTGCTGTCATGAAAGTTGCCGGAACAGAGGCAATCCAATGGTTTTTATTGTTTTTGACCAGGTAAGTAGCACCCATCCATAGCACCATCATAGCCAGTGTCTGGTTTGACCAGGCAAAGTATCTCCACAAAATATTAAAATCTATCTGGGAAAGTATTCCTCCAATAACAAAAAGGGGTATGCATATTTTGTATCGATCAATCAGTGATTTCTGTTCTATTTTTAGCCATTCGGCTATGGTATATCTGGCAGCTCTGAAAGCAGTATCACCTGAAGTTATTGGTAGGACTACAACTCCCAAAATAGCCAGAACCCCACCTATGGTACCCATCATGGCAAAAGATACCTCTCTCACAACTCCGGAAGGACCCGCTGGATTTGCTAGGGCATCTCCTAATCCTGATATCCCACCATAGAAACTCATGGCTGCTGCAGCCCAAATTAATGCTATTAGAGATTCGGCAATCATCATGCCGTAAAATACAAATTTCCCTTCTTTTTCATTCTTCAAGCATCTTGAAATGATAGGAGATTGAGTTGAGTGAAATCCGCTTATTGCTCCACAGGCAATAGTTATAAAGAGCAGCGGCCACAGGGGCGCCCCACCGGGATGCAGGTTTTCCAAAGTGATTTCAGGTATTTTATAGCCTTGGGTAAAAAGTGCACCAGCAATACCTGCTGCCATGACCAGAAGAATGGCACCGAATACTGGATAAACCCTTCCTATGATTTTATCAATGGGCAAGAGTGTAGCAATAAAATAATATCCAAAGATTATCCAAACCCATGCCTGTTTAGATAATCCTGGTGTGAGAATAGCCAAAAGTCCTGCTGGACCTGTGACAAAAACTACTCCCACTAAAACTAAAAGTAAAAGCGTAAAAATATTTACCACTAACTTGGCTTTTTCCCCTAGATATTTTGATACCAGCACCGGCACATTAGCACCGTCGTTTCTAAGGGAAATCATTCCACTTAAAAAGTCGTGGACTGCTCCTGCAAATATTCCGCCAAATACTATCCACAAAAAAGCAGCCGGGCCCCACATGGCTCCCTGTATCGCTCCATAAATTGGCCCGAGGCCTGCAATATTTAATAATTGTATAAGGGCACTTTTTGTTTTGCTGAGAGGAACAAAGTCTACCCCATCTTGCAGAGCATAAGCTGGCGTCTTCCTCTCTGGATCTACTCCAAATACCCGCTCCACAAAACTACCGTAGATAGAATAACCCAGCAAAAGCACAATTATAGATCCAACAAAAGAAATCATGACAACAAGGCCTCCTTTGTGAAAAATATAGCTATCTTAATTGTATGAAGATATTGATAAAATTTCATCCATTTCTCGTTAAAATGCAAAAAAAAAGGCCTCATCGGTCAAATATGAGGTCTATCCGGTTTAAAATTCCAAACGTTCTCTTAACTTTTTTGCACAACGACGACTTACAGGCACTTCATTTTTTTCATAATCTTCTAGTGAAAGGATATACTTACCATTAAACCAAGGTATGATTTCCATTACTTTATCTAAATTAACGAGAAAACTTTTATGAGTCCTGAAAAAATTTAAATCTTTTAGTTTATCTTCAAGTTCAGAGAGGCAGTAATGGGTTTCAAAAACTCCTTGATTTGCCATTACCTTACTACCTTTTTCCACAGCTTCAAAATAACTTATGTCTGAAGGATTTAACAAGCAAATCCTGTTGTTTTTCCAAACAGGAATTTTTATGTTATGGGATTTACCTATTGTTTCTATATAATCCATCAGTTTCTGTATCTCAATATGATTTTCGTTGCTTTTGAATAAATCCACTACACGATTGATAGTTTTATCCAATCTTTTTTTTGAAATAGGCTTTAGAATATAATCTACCGCGTTTATTTCAAAAGCTTTGACTGCGTACTCATCATAAGCAGTAGCAAAAATGACAAAGGGGTTTATTCCTTTTTCAAAAATACCCTTTGCTGTTTCAAAACCATTTAAGTCCCACATTTTTATATCCAAAAATACAACATCAGGTGACAAGCTTTCTGCCAGTTTTATTGCTTCTTTACCTGAAGAAGCCTCTCCAACCAGCTTTATCTGAGGATATGATGAAATAAGAAAGCGAAGTTCATCTCTAGCTGGTTTTTCATCATCCACTATAATTGTCTTAAGCTCCATGACTTTCACTCCCTGCTGCAGGCAGCTGATTATAGGGAATAAAGAACTTTACCAAAGTTCCAGAGCCGTAATTTGACAAAATCTTAAGGCAGCTTTCTTTGCCAAAATAATTTTCAAGGCGGCCGTTAACATTGCGAAGGCCAATTTTATCTTTAGATACTTTATTGTTTTTGATGTTTTCAAATATATCTTCTGTCATTCCCACCCCATCATCTTTTACACTGACTACTACACCATCGCTGAGGTCTTCTATTTTTATCGTTACCCTGCCGCCTTCTGGTTTTGGCATAATACCATGTTTTACGGCATTTTCAACCAGGGGCTGAAGAATCAAAGGCGGCACCTTTATAGAAAGGGCTGTAGGAGAATTTATGCTAAATTCTGTTTTAAGCCTTTCGCCAAATCTCGCTTGTTCAATTGACAAATATGCCTTAACATGTTCTATTTCCTGTTCCAGTGGCACCAATTCCATTCCCGCTGAAAGATTTTTTCTAAAGAATTGGCTCAAATCAATTAATAACCGTCTGGCATCATCTGAGTTCTTTCTGGACACTGAAATAATAGTGTTTAGTGCATTAAATAAAAAGTGAGGATTTATCTGAGCCTGAAGAGCTCTTCTTTCAGCGCTGGCTAAGAGTTTTGCCTGATTTTCCACCTTTGCCAGTTCCAACTGAGTGGAAAACATGTGGGCAAGGCCTTGAGCAAGTTTAATGTCAATACTAGTGATGCTATTTGGTCTAATTCTATACAATTTCAAACAACCTATAACTTTGTCACATTCAAGAAGTGGCGCCACCACCGCCGAGGATAAAGGACAGGACGGTTCTTTACAGTTTATTTCTTCTCTTGTTATGGCCACTTTATAGTTTTTAGACCCAATGACTTTCTTTGTGGTTATTGTCATAAGATTGCAGCCAGTTCTGTGGTGATCTTCTCCTTTACCTACATGTGCCAATATTTTTTCGGTATCAGTTATGGCAACTGCATCGTAATCGGTCTTGTCATAAATTATCTTTGCTGCTTTATATGCAGACAATTCATTGAGTCCTTTGCGCAAATAGGGAAGAGTTTCTGAAGCTATGTTAAGGGAAAGTTGCGCTTGTAAGGCTCCCACCCGTTCCTGTTCTTTAAAAATATTATCTATAATTAAAATGAAAATGGCTATACCGCAGGAATTTACAAAAGTCATAGGAAACCAGATAACTTTTACAAGTTCCAAAGCCGCTGAAAAAGGTTTGGCTATAGTGAGAATAATTGCCATTTGTAAAAGCTCCATAACAGTCCCCACAGCAAATCCAAACCACCAATGGATTTTCTTGTTTTCAAATCTCCTATGTATCAGCCCTGCCAAAGTGGCTTCCACAAAAGTAGAAACGGAACATGCTATAGCCGTAAAACCGCCGATGTCAATGCCCCATCGATGAATCGCTGCAATAAATCCCGATAATGCTCCTACAAAAGGCCCTCCCAGTAGACCTCCTATAATTACACCTACAGCTCTTGAATTGGCTAAAGCCCCATAGATAGGAATACCCATATATGTGCCTAGAATCCCAAAAGATCCAAAAATAATTGAAAGTATTAATTTTTCACCTAAAGATATTTCTTTCTTTAAGATGAGTTTTTTAAAAGGGGTTGTTTGTGATAGCAAAAATGCAATAATAACGAATACCCCGAGACGACTAGCAAGATTTACCAAAATATGAAAGGTTATCATATTAAGACCTCCATTTTGCGGTCCACTTTTCATGTTTAATTTTACCATTTGTCATAATTATGTCAATAAATAAACAAATTGGCTTTTTTATAAAAGTTGATAGAAATTCACCAGATTACTTTTTACATTATTATATATATTTATATTTAATATATGAAAAAAGGCTCGCGAGATTTGCGAGCCTTTTTTGATAGCTTTATTAATACATCATGTCTCCGCCGCCAGGCATTGGTGGATTCTTTTCTTTTTCTGGAACGTCACTTACAACAGCTTCTGTGGTGATTACCATTGCTGCTATGCTGGCAGCGTTTTGTAGGGTTGACCTTGTTACCTTTGTGGGATCTACGATACCTTTTTGCATCATATCGCCATAATCTTCACGAAGGGCGTCAAAGCCTACACCTTTTTCGCTTGCCTTTACTTTTTCTACTATGATTGAGCCTTCATAACCGGCATTTTCAGCAATTTGTCTTAAGGGTTCTTCTAAAGCTCTTCTTACTATATTAATACCAACTAGTTCGTCGCCTTCTGCTTCAATCTTGTCGAGAGCTGGTAAAGCGTTGATAAATGCAGTTCCACCGCCAGGAACAATTCCTTCTTCTACAGCTGCTCTTGTAGCAGATAGGGCGTCTTCAATGCGGTTTTTCCGCTCTTTAAGTTCAGTTTCAGTTGCGGCACCAACCTGAATTACTGCAACTCCGCCAGCCAATTTTGCTAGTCGCTCTTGAAGTTTTTCTCTATCAAAATCAGAGGTGGTTTCTTCGATTTGAGCCTTTATGGAATTGATGCGCTTCTTGATATCTTCTGGATTTCCTGCACCGTCAACGATAGTGGTGTTTTCTTTGTCTACTCTTACTTGTCTAGCCTGACCTAACATGCTTATATCAATGTTCTTGATATCTATGCCAAGGTCTTCAGAAATTACTTGTCCGCCAGTTAGGATAGCAATGTCTTCCAACATGGCTTTTCTTCTGTCGCCAAAGCCAGGGGCTTTTACTGCAACACATGTTAAGGTACCACGCAACTTGTTAACTACTAGTGTGGCTAATGCTTCACCTTCAACATCCTCAGCAATTATTAATAGTTTTTTGCCTTGCTGGACGATTTTTTCAAGGACAGGGAGCAAGTCTTGAACATTTGAAAGCTTTTTATCTGTTATTAAAATATAGGGCTCATCCAGAACGGCTTCCATTTTTTCAGTGTCAGTTACCATGTATGGAGATATGTAACCTCTGTCAAATTCCATTCCTTCTACTACTTCCAAAGTGGTGCCCATGCCTTTAGATTCTTCAACGGTGATAACTCCGTCTTTTCCTACCTTTTCCATAGCTTCTGCTATAAGTTCACCAATTTCTTCATCAGATGCTGAAATAGATGCTACTTGTGCAATGGCTTCTTTGGTCTCAACAGGTTTGCTGAAGGTCTTAATTTCTTCAACTACAGCGTCAACAGCTTTGCGAATACCTCTTTTTATAATCATTGGGTTTGCCCCGGCTACTACGTTTTTCATACCTTCATGAATCATGCACTGGGCAAGTAAGGTTGCTGTAGTGGTTCCATCTCCTGCTACATCCTGGGTCTTGGTAGCTACTTCTTTAATTAGCTGTGCACCCATATTTTCATAGGGGTCTTCCAACTCAATGTCTCTTGCTATGGTAACACCGTCATTGGTGATTGTAGGAGTTCCGAATTTCTTGTCCAGGACTACGTTGCGCCCCTTTGGACCTAAAGTCACTTTAACGGTATTAGCTAATTTATCGATACCTGCCAATAAAGCTCTACGTGCATCTTCATTGAATTTAATCTGTTTTGCCATTTAAAAATCCCTCCTCGTATTTTTTATTCTAATATTGCCAATATATCACTTTGTCTCAAAATCAAGTATTCTTCATCATCAAGTTTAACTTCGGTGCCTGCATATTTAGAGAAGATAACCTTATCTCCGACTTTGACTTCTAAAGGAACCTTTTTGCCGTCGATGATTTCTCCAGAACCAACTGCTAATACTTCACCTTTCTGAGGCTTTTCTTTTGCGGTATCAGGTAAAACGATACCTCCTTTAGTCTTTTCCTCTTTTTCTAACACTTTAATGACAATTCGATCACCCAATGGTTTGATGTTCATATTTACCCTCCTTTATTATTATTGCTAAGAAATTATTGCAAACAAAAATAGAGGTTCGAATAGTATGGTAGCGAAGGGGATAATGGTTTGCTAAACTTATTAGCACTCTCGCTCGGTGAGTGCTAATCACAATTAATATGATATATAAAGGATAATTTAAAATCAATTTCCCATTTTTTTGTTGACAATGGAATAAATCTCATTTTTGCCTTTTTACTCAATAAATCTTCCATGTACCGTGTTTTTTTTAAACTTGTATGCATTCTTACTTCCTTATTTTTTCCTGGAAAAACAAAATTATACACTTTTTATATAAAAAAATATAAAAAAGTTGTTTTTGATAGTGACTTTTTATGAAAATTAGATTATAATATGATGTAAAATTAAAGCTATCGCTTTTCATGTGGGAGTGTACCTAGGGTTCCGGCTTTAAAGTATTTTTAACTTTAAAGCGTCTGGTCCAAGCGGTACAGCTAGAGAGCTTCTCTAGTACACCGTGAGTATAAAAGACTCCAGCGGCAGGTTCCACTTGTGTTTTTTCATGAGTAGAACTGCTGCTTTTTTATACTTGGGGGTGGTTATCAAAATTATCGAAATTATTAAGTTTGATATTTGCGAATTGAGTGTCTTGCATGAAAAGAGTTATTATTTCACTATAAAAAATAAGTAGAGTTCTTATAAGGAGGTACTTTCATGTTCAGACTGTCCAAATTTCTCACTGTATTTTGTGTTGTTGCATTGACTTTAGCATTACTTTCTGGCTGTGGAAATCAAGGGGATACACCCCCAGCTTCACCGGAAGGCCAGGCTGAGGCTGAAGAAATTAAAATAGGAACAATCGGCCCTCTCACCGGAGATGTGGCAACTTATGGCATAAGCACCAAAAACGGTGTTGAGATTGCTGTTGACCAAGTTAACGAAAATGGCGGAATCAACGGCAAAAAAGTAGTTCTGATTTCAGAAGATACTAGGGGTGATCAAACGGAAGCTGCCAACGCTGCTTCAAAGCTCATTGAAAGAGATAAGGTTGTAGCTATTGTAGGGGGCGTAATTAGTGCTGAGACAATGACTGCAGGGCCCATCGCTAATGACGCTGGAGTTGTTATGATTTCATCTTCATCCACAGCCCAGGGTGTTCCTGAAATTGGGGATTATATTTTCAGAAACTGTCTCTCTGACGAGGTTCAAGCTGTTCAGCTTGCTGAATTTGCTGCAACAGAGCTAGGCCTTAAGAGATTTGCCATAATGTTCACCAATAATGACTATGGTCTTTCATTGAAAAATGCTTTTGAAGGAAAGGCAAAAGAAATCGCAGAAGTTGTGGGAATTGAAACTTACAATGACGGAGAAAAAGACTTTAGAGCACAGCTTACAAAGCTTAAAGGAGCAAATCCTGATGCTTTATATATAGCTGGTTACTACACTGAAGCAGCAAAAATTGCACAGCAGGCTAAAGAACAAGGCCTTGAAGTTCAATTATTAGGTGCAGACGGATTCTACTCTCCAGTTCTAATTGAACTTGGTGGGGGAGCTGTAGACGGTGCAGTATTCACTGCAGGATTTTTCACAGATGACCCATCAGAAAATGCACAGAATTTTGTCAAGGCATATATGGAAAAGTTTAACGAAGAACCAGATATGTTTGCCGCTCAAGCATATGATGCTGCCATGATTCTTCTGACAGCACTGAAAAACACTGATGGCCAAGGCGGCGAAGCTCTCCAGCAGGCAATGCTAAACACTAAAGACTTCCCCGGAATTACCGGTGTTACCTCTTTCACCGAAGTAGGTGACGCAATAAAAGACATTATCATATTAAAAGTTGAAAACGGCAAATTCGTTAAAATTCGTTAACTCTAATGTTTATAAAGTCAATGGATAGATTGTTTTCTATCCATTGGCTTTGCCTTTGGAAAGGAATGGAGCTGAATATGTTTTTTGAACAGTTGTTAAACGGTCTAACATTAGGTAGCACATATTCTCTAATCGCCCTTGGATACACTATGGTTTATGGAATACTTGAACTTATTAATTTTGCTCATAGTGAAATATATATGATAGGAGCTTTTTTAGGGCTCATAATGGTTACTGTATACAAGCTGCCATTTCCTTTGGCACTTTTAATAACTATGGCAGGTTCTTGTCTTTTGGGCATAACTATAGAAAAAGTAGCTTATAAGCCTTTAAGAAAGTCTACGCGTATAGCACCACTAATTAGTGCCATAGGAGTTTCAATTTTTCTACAAAATGCAGTTTTAATGTTAGCTGGCCCACAGGCAAGATCTTTTCCAGCAGGAATAAATATTACCACTTTAAACTTAGGTCCTTTTCGCATATCTTCACTACAGCTATTGATCTTGCTGGTATCTATTATTCTAATGATTGGCTTGCACTTTTTAATTCAAAAAACTAAACTTGGCCAGGCCATGAGAGCAACAGCCCAGGATAAAGAAGCTGCTCAGCTAATGGGAATAAAGATTGACCAAGTTATTTCATTCACCTTCGCCATCGGTTCCGCTTTAGCTATGCTTGGAGGCCTTATTCTGGGTTTAGTTGAGATGCTCGGTGCTGTTTATATGTCCCGTTACAAAGATGCTATAGCTTTTGCTGTACTGATATTTATTCTACTACTCAAGCCAACTGGGCTCTTGGGTCGTAGGGTTCAAGAGAAAGTGTAGGTGATATATATTGAACTACTTTTTTCAGATCTTGACAGTAATCATGATTAATTCTATACTAGCTGTAAGCCTAAATCTAATAACAGGATACACGGGTCAGCTTTCTCTGGGTCATGCGACTTTTATGAGTTTAGGAGCATATGCTGCTACTCTACTTACATTAAAGCTGGGTTTCCCTTTTCTGGCCTCGCTGATCCTAGGCGCTGTTGTAGCAGCATTTTTTGGGTTTATTATAGGTGTTCCCACACTAAGGCTAAAAGGCGATTATCTGGCTATAGCAACTCTCGGTTTTGGAGAAATCACAAAAAATATTCTTTTGAACTTGGAAATTACGGGAGGTCCCATGGGCCTTCGAGGTATTCCCAAGGTAACAAACATTTATATAGCAACGATAACCCTCTTTTTAGTTATCTTTTCTTTAAACCGAATAATGAACTCCCGTGTAGGCAAATCGTTCATTGCTATTCGTGAAGATGAGCTAGCTGCCGAAGCTATGGGCATTAATACAACAAAATATAAAATCCTGGCATTTACTATAGGTGCATTTTATGCAGGTCTTGCAGGAGGATTATACGCATTTTTGTTCAGATATATTAATCCCAAGGATTTCGGCTTTATGAAGTCCATTGAAATACTATGCATGGTAGTCCTAGGTGGTATGGGTAATACTTATGGTGCCGTGCTTGGTGCCTTCATTATAACTATATTACCAGAGTTGCTCCGTGTAGTATCGCCAGTCATCGCTCAGTACCGCATGGTTCTTTACGGTCTGCTACTTGTGGTTATGATGATCGTTAGACCTCAAGGGATAATCAGTGGTTCATCCATCTTAGATAAAATCAAACCGAAAAAACTGCTCGAGAAAGGAGGGCAATGAGGTTGCAGCTCTTAGAAGGTAAAAATCTCACTATGGTTTTCGGAGGGCTTTCAGCTTTAAACTCCGTTGACATAACAATAAATGAAGGTGAGGTACTTAGTGTAATAGGCCCAAACGGTGCAGGCAAAACCACTCTATTTAACCTTTTAACTGGAGTTTATAGTCCAACAGCAGGTAAAATCCGTTTTAGAAAACAAGAAATTAAAAACTTAAAGCCTTATGAGATAACAAAAATGGGTATAGCCCGCACCTTTCAAAATATAAGACTGTTTGGTGAAATGAGTGTCTTAGATAATGTCATGATAGGCCAACACTGTCGCACTAAAACTGGTGTTTTTGGAGCCATTTTAAAAACGCCGGCTGTCCGCAGAGAAGAAGCTCAAGTTAGAGAAAAAGCTATGGATGTATTAAAATTGGTAGGCCTAGATGATGTATATAATGAAAAAGCCAAAAATCTCCCTTACGGAAAACAAAGACGTCTAGAAATAGCTCGTGCATTAGCTACAGATCCTGAGCTTATATTGCTGGATGAGCCAGCAGCAGGTATGAATCCTCAGGAAACCAATGAGCTTATAGAATTAATTGAAAAGCTAAACGATATGGGAAAAACTGTGCTTCTCATAGAACACGACATGAAATTGGTCATGGGCATTTCCAAAAGAATAATGGTGCTGGACTATGGTAGAAAAATCGCTGACGGTCCCCCTGAAGAAATAAAAAATAACGAAAAGGTCATAAAAGCTTACCTCGGCGAAGCCACCCTTAGGGAGGGCAGGGCATGTTAAAACTCGATAACATAGTAACTCACTACGGCAACATTCAAGCGCTAAAGGGAATATCCATCGATGTTAAACAAGGGGAAATCGTCACAATAATAGGAGCCAACGGGGCAGGAAAAACCACTACCTTAAAAACAATTTGTGGCCTCGTGGCCCCTACTTCTGGAAAAATATATTTCCAAGGTGAGGACATAACTCATAAAACCACTTCAGATATTGTTGAATCCGGAATTGCCTTGGTCCCTGAAGGACGTAGAGTTTTCCCACGTATGACTGTCCTTGAAAATCTTCAATTGGGAGCTTATCTGAATAAAGATAAAGCCCAGGTTAAACAAGACTTGGAAAAGGTCTTTGACTTGTTCCCTATTCTTAAAGACCGTATCAAACAAATTGCCGGCACTCTTTCCGGCGGAGAACAGCAAATGTTGGCCATTGGCCGTGCCCTTATGGCAAGACCAAAATTGTTGCTGCTAGACGAGCCTTCAATGGGTCTTGCACCGAAAATAGTGGCAAATATTTTCGATATAATTATGGAAATAAATCGCGCAGGAACTACCATTCTCTTAGTAGAGCAAAATGCCAGAATGGCTCTGGCCATAGCCCATAAAGGCTTTGTCATTGAAACGGGTAAAATAGTCTTGCAAGATAGCGCAGTTAACCTGTTAAACAATGAAGAAGTTAAAAAAGCTTATCTTGGAGATTAAAAAAAGAGTATCGCAAAACTGTCTATCGGTTGGATTGCGATACTCTTTTTTAGTCCCTATTTACAGGGCTGCATCCAGTGATTCCTGAATGGACTCTTTAGTTTTTGTTGGCACAAGTTCCGTAATCAAAACACCTATAAAAATTAAGATAAAACCGAATAGTGCTTTTACAGTCAACGGCTCTTGCCAGAACAGAAAAGAAAAAATTCCTGCAAAAACCGATTCAGTGCACAATATTACAGCAGCATGAGTGGAACTGGTGTACTTTTGAGCAATGTTTTGGACTACAAAGGCACCAGCTGTGCAAAATACTGCTCCAAATAAAATGGCGGCCCAAACCTCTATACTTCCAAAATCCAAGAAAAGGGGTTCTTCCATTATGGCCATACCTAATGTAACTATTCCCGTTAAAGTTACTTGTACTATAGCCATGTTTATGGGGTCGGATTTTTTTACATAGTGCTCTGTAAAAGCAATCTGAAATGCAAAACAGACTGCACACAAAAGCGTAAGTAAATCTCCATAGGAGATTGTTAGATTTTCGTTTATGGAAATCAGCCCCAATCCGCAGAACGTTACTATGGCACCTACTATTTGGCTTAGCCCTGGAAATTTCTTGGTTAAAAAATATGCTAAAAAAGGCACCATGACTACATTACTGCCAGTGATAAACCCGGATTTTGCCGGGGTTGTGTAGACTAGACCTACAGTTTGAGTTAAAAAGCCCAAAAGCATAAACAGGCCTACCACAAGCCCCCCTTTGATATCTTCTCTTTTAATCGTTCTTAACCTCTTGTTAAATACAATAGACATAATTACTGCACTTAAAAAGAATCTAATGCCAAGATACATAATTGGGGTGATTTTTAACAAAACATGCTTTTCAACCACAAAGTTTAGGCCCCAGCAAAGGGCCACTAAGAGTAATGCCCCATCTGCAACTAGACTTTTCTTCATATAGTTCACCTCTAACTGCCATATGTTTTTTATTGTATCACATGGGATAAATATTTCAACATAACATCCCGCGCAATGGGACCTGCCACAGCACCTCCCGAGCCTGCATTTTCTACTACTACTGCAATGGCTATTCGCGGATTTTCAGCGGGCGCAAAGCCAACAAACCAGGCATGGGCCTGACCATGGGGGTTTTCTGCACTTCCAGTCTTGCCGGCAACTTCAATTCCCCTAATGGCGGCAGCTTTTCCAGTCCCGTTTTTAACCACATCTACCATAAGAGCCTTTATCTTTTCAGCCACTTGAGGGCTTACCACCTGGGTTGTACTCATCTTTGGAGCTGTAGTCTTTTCTGTCCCCAAGGGAGAGACAATTTTCTCGGCAATATATGGGGTAACCATTTTGCCGTCATTGGCTATAATGGCAGTTACTTGTGCCATTTGAATGGGAGTTGATAAAAGTCTGCCCTGGCCTATAAAAGACTCTGCCATCTCTACATTGCCGCCGATTATGGGAGGTCTTGGAAAAGTGCTTTTAGCTATGGGAATATCACTTCTATTTGATGCGTTAAAGCCAAAAGCTTCTATCATTGAGATCATCTTTTCCCGTTCTACCCTTTGGCCAATTTGAATGAAAACAGTATTGCTGGAGTATCTAAAAGCTGTAGTTAAATCGTATTCGCCAGGCCATAGGTGCTGGCCATCTCTTATAATGCTGCCATTAACCTTTATATAGCCAGGTGTGTAAAAGGTTTCATTTTCTATTTCAGGATTATGGGTCAGAGCACTGGCCAATGTGATGATTTTAAAAACAGAACCTGGTGGATATAGGCCTTGAGTTGCTCTATTTATCAGGGGATTATTTTCGTCTTTTGAAAGGACTTCCCAGTTTTGTTTTGCAGTTGCTGGGTCATATCCTGGAGAGCTAACTAGTGCTAAAATTCTGCCTGTCTGGGGTTCTATAGCAGCAAGGGCACCCTTCCTGCCTTGAAACAAATCATAAGCAGTTTTTTGCAAATCTATATCTATGGTAAGATACAAGTCGTTGCCCCTCTCGCTAACACCCAGGATTTTTTGCCTTAAAAGTGTCACCGGATCCTGTTCTGATATCCCAAGAAGTTCCCCGTTAAAAACATTTTCAATGCCTGCTCTGCCAAGGACAGGATCTGAATATCCTATGAGAGGGCCTATAGCTTTGCCGCCACTGTATATCCTCTTTTTGCTTCCCCCTTCAAAACCTGTTTCTGCCAAAGGCCTTCCTTTACTATCATATATGGTTCCCCGCAAAACTTTCTCTTCCTGTTCCCACAATCGGCGGTTATATGAACTCTTTATAAGTCGTTCTCGTTCCACTGCAGTAAAATAAGTCAAGTAAAGTATAAGGGACATAAAAAGGACACTAAATATAATAAAAATAATTTTTATGTTGCCCTTGAGTTTATCCATCAGCTTCACCGCCTGAAGCTCTCATTTTTATGCCATTTAGAATCCCTAAAGAAATAAAGCTCATTACCATAGAACTGCCCCCATAGCTCATAAAAGGCAGTGTCACTCCTGTCATTGGTATTAGCTTTATAACCCCGCCGATAATGGTAAAAATTTGAATTCCAAAAAATACTGTTATGCCGAGAGCAGAAAGACACAGGAAACTATTTTCAATGGACAGAGATATTTTTATTCCCCTATATACCAACAAAAAGTAAACTACAATCAAAGCTGCTGCTCCCAAAAAACCAAATTCTTCAAAAAAGGCAGAGAAAATAAAATCCGTCGTTACTGCCGGAATATAATCTGGTCTGCCCAGTCCTAACCCTGTGCCAAAAAATCCTCCTTCTGCTATGGCAAAAAGAGATTGTACTATTTGATATCCTTTGCCCGGCACGTCTTCCCAAGGGTTTAGCCATGCTTTTGCCCTTACTCTCACATGTCCAAAAAACTGATAGCCTAATATTCCTGCAACCCCAGCACCAATTAAACCAAGAGCTGTCAGATCCCAGCGAGAAGTTGCAGCAAAAATAATTGTTAGGGCTGCAAAGTAAAAGAGCATGGCTCCTCCCAAATCTCGGGCCAAGGCCAGCAGAGCTAAAACTACAAAAATCTGGCCAAAAAAATATATGGGCTTTTCAATTTTATGATTTTTCAGGCTGTCAGCCAAAAATAAACTAAAGGTTATTTTTGCAAATTCGGAAGGTTGAAACAAAACGTTGTCAAAGGCTATCCAGCTCTTTGACCCGTAAAGTTCTACTCCAAAAAGCAAAGGTGAAGCCAGCAATGCGGCAGTTGTAATAAAAAAAATCAAGGATCCAACCTTTATTTCAATCCAGTTTCTACACACAAAAGAACTTATAAAATATAAAAAAAATCCTATTCCAAACCATATGAGTTGCTTTAGGGCTGACTCGGAATTTATTCTATAAAGCATTATTAAACCCAGTTGGGAGATAAAACAACACAAAATAAAAAGGGCCGGGTCTTGATTAGGAAACAGATAATTTGTTAAAAAATGGCCTATAAACAAGATTAGGATAAAAATCAGACTGCCATAAAGAGGAACAGGAGAAAACACTCCTTCTTTAAAGGCCAATAGCAAAGACGCCAAAATTCCCACTAAAGCTGTTATGGCAATATTTTTATTGTAGATAGCTTCTGTCCTCGGCTCCAAGAGTTTCACTCCTTAAAAATTTAAACTTTTTGGTGCCTAAGGTAATTTCATCATTTTCCTTAAGTCTCAAAGGTCTTGTGACCTTTTTGTTGTTTAAAAAGGTGCCATTTGTGCTGTGCAAATCTTGTATTAACAATTTTGAGCCTCGCTTAAAAATTAAGGCATGTTTGCTTGATATAAAGGGATCATTGATAATTATGTCTGCATCATCGGCTCTGCCTATGGTATTTATGTCAAATAAAGTGTATCTATTGCCATCATCATCTAGTAAAATAAAGCCAGTCTCTTTTGGCTGAGTTTTTTCCCCCCGCAAATCTGCTATCATTATTTTTAAAAAATTGTACAAGAAGTAATATATTAGAATAATAAAAACGTATCTCAAAGTCCGAGACAGCAGTTCAAACACAAATACCACCTCTGATATATTATACCACAAATGGCTATTGGTAAACTATGGACGGGTCAGACTAAATCTTACAGTATAAAAAGCCTCTAAAAACTTTATCATAAGATTAGATAGGAGGGAAAAAGTCATGAAAAAAAATTTGATAGTAATTTCCAGTCTTATTTTATGTTTTACCCTGGTTTTAAGCGGTTGCAGCATTAACAGAAAACCGGCGCCAAAGCCAGCACCTCCAGCCAAGATGACTCCAACACCGGCAAGAGATACTAAACCTGCAAATCCTGCTCACACTCAGGCATCAAAGTTGGCACAAGCTGCAGAAGAAGTGGATGGGGTCAAAGCAGCAACTGTTGTCATAACCGGCTCAACGGTGTTAGTGGGATTGGAGATAGAGCCAGATGTAGAAGATAAAAAAACTAATGAAATCAAAAATGAAGTGATTAAAGAAATAAAAAGAACAGACAGCAGTGTCAAAACTGTAAGCATTACAACTGATCCAAACCTTATTACCCGCTTAAAGAAAATAGCTGAAGGCATAGAGGACGGCAGGCCTATTTCCAGTTTTACCGATGAACTAGCTGAAATCACTCGCCGAATGACTCCAAAGACGAAATAACTTTAAAAGTCCTGTGAATGTTCACAGGACTTTTTTTGCTGCAGCAGCAGGCTGTCTTTTGTAAAGGGCTTTTTCTAAAAGTTGCAGTGAAATGCTATTTACAAGTTTTGGATTTGACAACAGTTGGTATATATTGTACTTGGCTAAATTGGCGATGAGTTTATCCATTTCATCTAAATTTCTCTGACGCCAAATTTTAACCAGCAGTTTTTCAAATTTAAGCTTTTTATCAAATACAGCCCTCAATGTTTTATCGTACTTTGACCAATCTGAGGCTATGGAATTTACCGCCTCTTTAGCACTTATAATGGCCATATCAATGCCACCACCGTGGAGAGGTGATGTTAGACCTGCCGCATCTCCTACCAGGAGTATGTTGTCAAAGACCAATTTATCCACTATAGCAGTGGGACAAATGCCGCCGGTTTTGTTACGAATTTTATAGCCATTTAAATTCTCTTTCATTAGCACCCTATCAAGCCTTTCCCAGAGTCTGTCTTTTTCATTGGGATTGAAATTGCCTACTCCCACATTGGCCACTTTCTTCGTTTTGGGGAAAATCCAGTAGTAGCCCCAGAAATCAGGCATTAAACCAACTTTTAGGGAATTTGATATGTGGGAAAAATCCCCTTCTACGGTGCATTGAACAGTCTTGCCTGAGTTGTCTTTGTAAAATTTCGTAAAGCCATAGAGCCTAGATGTTACAGAAGGGGCACCGCTGGCATCAATTATAAAGTCATAGTCTTTTTTTAATTTTGCCAAATCTTCGGGCTCAATTGGTGCATTTTCCCAAATCTTTACACCTGATTTTTC
>JAMNZY010000117.1 GCA_023622055.1 Bacillota bacterium | reverse complement strand
ACGTGGACTTTAAAGTGAATGAGAAATATCATAGAATTAGAAAGAGTTTGGAAGGCGATCAGGTGTACGCGTATGTGCGATATCTTGATTCGAGTAACCCAAACTCGGCAAAGAAGGTATTTTACAGCCAGGCGATTTTAGGTGTGTTGGATGGGTGGTATAAGAAGGGTGCTTATTGAAGTCAGTATGTAATTTCCAAAGAATTGTGAAGGCTTAATAGAACAAATGCAAGCATTATTGCTTTAACATAAACAACATAAGATTTTATTTAGTGTTTTAATTTTTGAAGTATCCGCTATAACGCTTTGAGGTTTGGATTGCTAAATTTATATTTCTCGTATTGATTGGTATGTAAAATGAGGTGTTTGCGTATGACTGATAAGTCAGTAACAGTTAGCGTCATAATTCCAACTTATAATAGAGCTCATCTGGTGGGTCGGGCTATTCGGAGCGTGCTCAATCAGACTTACCAGGACTTTGAGATTATTGTTGTGGACGATTGTTCAACAGACAACACTGAAGAAATTGTAAAGGGGTTTAATGATCATCGCATTCGTTACATGCGTCATGATCGGAACCGTGGCGGATCCGCTGCTCGCAATACAGGCATAAAAGCTTCACAAGGCAAATATATCGCATTTCTTGATTCAGATGACGAGTGGCTGCCGGAAAAGTTGGAAAGGCAGATTGAAAAAGCGGTGTGTTTTGGGGAAGAAGTTGGTTTGATCTACGCTGGCGAGAAAGTAATTGAGGCCGAAACGGGCCATTGTATAGCCGAGAAGGTGCCATCATTAGAAGGCAATGTGTACTCATTATTATTGGAAGGTGATTTTATTGGTTCGTGCTCGTCTGTTCTTGTTGGCAAAAAGGCTATTGAATCCATTGGAGGGTTTGACGAGCAGCTTGTGAGTCGGCAGGATTGGGATTGTTGGCTACGTGTTGCAAAGAATTACAAAATTGCCTGTGTTAAGGCAATTATGGTGCTTAGATATGTAGGCCAAAGCCAGATATCCGGTAAATTAAGTCGAATTGTTGAGGGAACTAAACGTGTAATTGATAAGCACCATCACAGTGCAAAATATAAGAAGCTTTACGGCAGACAGCTGGGTATGGTTGCATGCATGGAATTAAATATTGATAAGTTAAGTGGTTGGAAAACTGCAATAATGGCACTAAAGGCTTATCCGTTTCAACCAAAGCTATATTTTGCTCTTCTGACCTCGATATTGGGAAAGAAAATTTATAGTGCCGTTTATATTTCATGGAAAAGAATGCGTAAAGATATATACATAGGGAAGGCTAAACTGCAATGAGAGTGTGGAAACGTCGTGTACCGTGTGATTGGAAGCCTGTGCAAATATATGATATACCACTATATATTGCGACGGGCATATTTGCGTTCTCGGGTATGAGTTTTTATATAACAAGATTCGTTTTAGGTTTGCCTCTTTATACCCCGGAATTACTTTTGCTTCCATTTGCAATGATAAAATGGAGGGCAGTTAGGCGAGCGTTGCAAATTCTTGCGCATGGCATGTTACATGACTTAAAATTACCAATTTACCTGTTAATTTGGATACTGATGATTGCGTTAGGTTACGTGATAACATGGAATATAGCGGACGTTTTAGCAAGTGCTCGACCGATTCTTTATATATTGCTTATAGCTTATGTTGCTGCTAAAAGTCCTTTGGTAAATGCTCGCGGAATTTTTTGGCTTACCTTCGGCGCAATGATTGGTGAACTAATTCATATTATGTTTTTTTATAAACTATACGTAGTGCTTGATGATAGATTTGTAGTTGGCGTTAATTTGATCGCAGTGTTTTTATGTATATCCCTTTCCGTGGTTTATCGCAAGGTATTTATGATATTTACATGTCTTACCGTTGCGAGTTTCCTTATATTAGGAAGTGCGTTTCGGATCGTATTAATTGTAACTTTACTTGCCTTTTCTGGATCATATTTTATGTTGTTATGGAAGGGTGGAAGGGGTAAATTTTTATGGTTGGTAGTAGGGTCTATTGCTGTAGTCGTTGCTGGTGGATTAGCGTTACACTTTGTTGGCGAAGGTATGGTGCGTGATTATGCCCAATTTAGGGTGATAGATCGAACTATGCGACTTTTGTCTGGGGATATCGCCGGATCACAAGATATAGCACGTATAGAAAAAATGAAGTGGATATGGACGGGGGTTATCGACAGGTGGCTGCCAAAAGGTTTTGTCTCTAAAGCAATAGATGAAATAGGCAACCACAATGATGTGCCAATAGTTTACTTTTACGACACAATCGGTGCCTCCTTTTCTCTTATCTTTTTGCCGTGGCTGTTGGCAAAAGGTACGAGTTTTTTATTCGCTGAATTCAAGCGCCGCACATTGGATTTCGATACTACAGCTTCAATAGGCGTCATGCTTTTTATGGTATTATTGCTTGTTAACGGGCGATTTCTGTATATTACATATGAAGCCTGGCTTTTTGGCATAATTTTGGGTCGCTGGTTTTCTAAGCGTAAATCTAAAATTATTGTTCGAACAATTACTCCGAATATTGATAGGAAGTGAGTACGTTTATGATTAAACCAAACTTGGCCAAGAAGACAATCGAGCTGAAAGAATTTTTAAAAACTAGGAAACCAGATCTTTGCTTTTTGTCCTCTTTGATTACAAAAGAGAACTTGCCCAAAATTTCTGTTATAACGCCCTCCTTCAATCAGGCAAAATATATTGAGCGCACAATACTATCCGTCTTAAATCAGAATTATCCAAAATTGGAATATATTATAATTGATGGCGGTTCTAACGATGGTACTCTTGAGATCATAAAAAAATACGAATCGGAGATAGCGTACTGGGTTTCCGAGAAAGATAGAGGACAAACTCACGCGATAAATAAGGGGTTACGATTGGCGACTGGAGATCTTGTAGCTTTTCAGAACTCGGATGATGTTTATATGCCTGGAGCTTTCGCTGCTGTTGCCACGGCGTATATGCTTAAGCCGGATGTGGACGTGATATACGGTGATTTTTTTCATATTGATGAGAGTGATAATATTATTGATGAACAACTTCTTATTCAGGCCCGATTGTGGATGCAAGTATATTTGGGTACTCAAATTCACAACCAGGCTGCCTTCTGGAAAAAAGAGTTACATAGTTACTTAGGGTTTATGGATGAAGTTTATACATTTTGCATGGACTATGATTTTTTCACACGTTTACTAGAAGCAGGATGTATTGTACAGCACATTTCAAAATATTTAGGTGCTTTCCGTCATCACGCGGATGCAAAGACAACACGATTGCAACATGTAAGCCACAAAGAGCACGATAGGATTGTGAGAATCTATCGGACCAGGTGTCCATTGTTATTTCGTTTGTTGCCATATGCTTTAGTGCGGATGGGAGGAAAGATTATTAAAGGAATATGTCATATTAAAGACAAAAGATTCGACTACCTTATTCGCTATCGAATATGAATTAAATAAAGTAGATCAGTTTTTGCAAATAAGGAAGGAGAAGTAAATGAAAGTTATTATCATTACTAACATAATTTCACCTTATAGAGTACCTCTTTTTAATATCCTAGCTCAGGGAATTGATGTCGATCTTAAAGTTATTTTTTTGGCAGAAAAAGAAGCAAATCGTAATTGGCAGATTTTAAAAGGTAAGATTAACTTCGAATATCGTATTCTACCTGGAATCCATATATTTATTAGTAGTAAAGAAATACCAATACATATAAATTGGGGCCTATTGCGCGAGTTATATCATTATAACCCCGATATAATTATTACTTCTGGATATGATAATATTGCATATTGGGTAGCTTATTTATTTTGTAAACTGCTCAAAAAGAAATATATTCTTTGGAACGGGACAACTTTACTAAGTACAAAAAAACTAAACGGTTTTATTGGCCAAATGAAAAAAACTATCATTAAGAGTGCAGATCTGTATGTAACATACGGTACTAAAGCAGCAGAGTATCTGGTATATATGGGCGCTAGAAAGGAAAATATCCATGTTGGAGTTAATACAGTTGATATGGACTGCTTTAGGCGCGAAGTAATAAAGTTTCGTAATAGTGCAACATTTATAGAGGAACGACTCAAATTTCCTAAAATTTTATTTCTTTACGTTGGTCAACTTATAAAACGAAAGGGAGTTTTTCAGATTCTTAACGCGCTTAGTAAAATGAATAACCCTGATATAGGTTTATTAATAGTTGGCAATGGTCCACTAGAACAAGAATTAAAGCGATTTTGTCATAGTCAGGGCTTAACGAATGTATTTTTCATGGGTTTCAAACAGCAAGATGAATTGCCAAAATATTATGCTTTAGCTGATATTTTTATTTTGCCTTCCTTTGAAGAAGTATGGGGTTTAGTAGTAAATGAAGCACTTGCTAGCGGCTTATATGTTCTATGTTCAAATAAAGCAGGTGCAGCTTACGATCTTATTAGAGAACAATGGAATGGTCGCATATTTGATCCATATGATGAAAATGGGATAGTCGAAATAATTCAAGAGACCGTCAAAAATGTTGAAGAAATTAAGATTAGGAGGCCTTTAATTAGTAATCATGCTTGTCAGGAATTCAGTATTCAACGTTCAGCAAGAGCTTTTCTTGATGCCTTCCGAAGGCTAGACGAATAAGGCGGTGCTTAAAACATGAGAATTGGTTTGAATCTACTTTTTTTACTTCCTGGTGTAGTGGGAGGAACAGAATCATATGCTATCTCTTTGATCAATGCGCTTGCACGGATTAATGAGCAAAACGATTATTTTGTTTTTACTAATCAAGAATCGGCAAATTTGTCGATTTCGGCCTCCAAGCATATTAGCCGCGTCCCTTGCCAGGTTTTTGCAACGAACCGAGTATCCAGATATGCTTGGGAGCAATTGATACTGCCAAGGAAGGTTAAGTCATTGCAAATCGAATTGCTTCATTCGTTAGGTTATGTTCAACCGTTGCGTCTTCCGTGCAAGTCAGTAGTTACAATTCATGACTTAAATTTTTATAATATAGGTCATATGATGTCTAAGACTAAGAGGATAGCGCTTCAGTTTTTCGTTACACGTAGCGCAAAAGCAGCAGATCATATCATAACTGTGTCTGAGTTTAGCAAAAAACAAATTGTTGAAATTCTGGGCGTGTCACCAGAAAAAGTAACGGTGACTTATAATGCGATAAAAGAAAGATCGTATCATTTAGTTGAATTTGAACAACTAAAGAGCAAATATAACATAAGGCAACCATATATCTTTGGTTTAAGCAGCCCAAGTCCGCACAAAAACATTGCTAATTTGGTGCGGGGGTTTGCGCTTCTTAAGCAACGAGGAGCTAATGATTTGAAGTTAGTCCTTGCCGGGCACCTTCCGAAAGGATCAAATGACTTAACTAAGGCACTAGATGATGTTAATATTCGCGTCCGTGAAGATATCATATTCATAGGTTATGTTCCAGATTCTGTTCTGCCAAGTCTTTATTCTTACGCAGAAGCCTTTGTTTTTCCTTCGCTATATGAAGGTTTTGGTATACCGATTCTGGAGGCCTTTTCATGCGGTACACCTGTGGTTTGTTCTAAAATGGCTGCTATTCCTGAAGTAGCCGGTGACGCCTCTCTTTATTTTGATCCTCATAATATTGAGGAAATGGCAGATGCTATTCTCAAGGTGCTTATCGACGGTTCTTTAAGGAATGAATTGATCGAGAGAGGGAAATCCAGGCTTAAACTGTTTTCATGGGAAAAGACGGCCGAGCAAACGCTTGCTGTATATAAAAAGGTGCTTAGCGGCTCTTGAAAAGTTAATAAAATGCTTTAAAAAAGCACGACAAATCCTTTAAGTAACTGAAGGAGAGGATCAAATGAAAACAGCACTCATAACCGGTATCACAGGTCAGGACGGCGCTTATTTGGCCGAGCTTTTACTTAAAAAAGGATACGAAGTTCACGGCATTAAGCGGAGGAGTTCTCTTTTTAACACGGCGCGGATAGATCACCTTTATCAGGACCCTCACGAAGAAAACGTGAGGCTTCATTTACATTATGGAGACCTCACAGATGCTACTAACTTAATTCGCGTTATACAGGAAGTGCAGCCTGATGAAATTTACAATTTGGCGGCTCAAAGCCACGTAAAGGTTTCCTTTGAAACACCAGAATACACGGCTAATTCCGACGCCTTGGGTACCTTGAGGTTACTTGAGGCAATTAGAATTTTGGGCCTTGAGAAAAAGACGCGTTTTTATCAAGCCTCGACAAGCGAGCTTTACGGAAAAGCAAGCGAAGTTCCCCAAAACGAAAAGACGCCCTTTTATCCGAGAAGTCCCTATGCTGCTGCAAAGCTTTATGCTTACTGGGTGACCGTAAATTACCGCGAAGCCTATGGTATATTTGCCTCAAACGGAATTCTTTTCAACCATGAATCGCCAATTCGCGGTGAAACTTTTGTTACAAGAAAGATTGCTCGTGCTGCTGCGCGCATCAAGTTGGGTTTGCAAGAAAAGGTGTACCTAGGGAATTTAGATGCCAAAAGGGATTGGGGGCATGCAAGAGATTACGTAGAAGCCATGTGGAAGATCTTGCAGCACGACGAACCAGATGACTTTGTCATTGCAACGGGAGAAACCCATTCTGTCAGGGAGTTTGCGGAATTGGCTTTTCGTGAGGTAAGTTTCGATATACAATGGCAAGGCAGCGGCATCGAAGAAAAAGGTATTGACTCAAAAACCGGAAAAGTTTTGATCCAGATTGATCCAAAATACTTTAGACCGACAGAAGTGGACATCCTTCAGGGAGATGCCGGCAAAGCCAGAGAAAAGCTTGGATGGAAGCCAAAGGTATCTTTCGAGCAACTTGTCAGCGAAATGGTCAAAGAAGATCTGCGTTTGTTTGAAATGGATGCCGTTTGCCGTAAGGCTGGCTATACTATAAATAATAGTTTCGAGGAATTTTTTGTATAAATTTTGAAGTATTAAGGGGATAACACCATGGATAAAAACGCAAAAATATTTGTTGCAGGCCACAGAGGGCTTGTGGGTTCAGCGATCGTTAGAAAACTTAAAAACGAAGGCTATCAGAACCTTGTTTTAAAGACAAGGCAGGAGTTGGACTTGTGTGACAAAAAGGCTGTAGAAAGCTTTTTTAAAACAGAGCAGCCTGAATATGTATTCCTAGCTGCCGCCAAGGTGGGCGGGATACAGGCTAACAACACTTATCCTGCTGACTTTATTATACAAAACATAGAGATAGAAACTAACGTCATAACTAGCGCTTTTCAGGTTGGTGTGAAACGACTTTTATTTTTAGGGAGTTCATGCATTTATCCTCGAGAATGTCCGCAACCCATAAAAGAAGAGTACTTGCTAACCGGTCCGCTTGAGCCCACTAACGAACCTTACGCAATAGCAAAGATCGCTGGAATAAAAATGTGCGAAAGCATCAATCGCCAGCACGGCACAGACTTTAGATCCCTTATGCCCACTAACCTGTATGGCCCTGAGGATAATTTTCATCCGGAAAACAGTCATGTGATTCCAGGGCTTCTGAGACGATTCCATGAAGCGAAAGTTCGGGGAGATAAATATGTGAACGTATGGGGAAGCGGCAGACCAAGGCGAGAATTTATGCACGTCGATGACTTAGCGTCAGCATGTGTTTATATAATGAATTTGGATAAAGATATTTATGATAACTTCACGCAGCCTATGCTGTCTCACGTGAACGTAGGCGTAGGGAAGGACTGCAGCATCAAAGAACTTGCTGAAACGATTGCCGAAGTTGTGGGTTTCGATGGTGAGATTTGCTTTGACACATCAAAACCTGACGGAACGCCGCAGAAACTTTTGGATATCAGCCGTATTACGGCACTCGGCTGGAGTGCTAAAATTTCCTTGGAAGAAGGGCTTAAACACACATACCAATGGTTTTTGGAGAATAAAGAAAGTTTAAGAGTGCATTAAGGTCAAAGGGAGGTGCCTCGAAGATGGATCACACGCTTATACCCGTCATCTTAGCGGGAGGATCAGGAACTCGCCTTTGGCCGTTATCAAGGCAATTATATCCAAAGCAATTTTTACCGCTTTTTGGCGAAAAAACAATGTTGCAACAAACGGTTGAAAGGTTGGATGGGCTTCGCTGTGGTGCGCCAATTCTTATTTGTAATGAAGAACATCGCTTTCTTGCTGCAGAGCAATTAAGGCAAATAGGTATCGACAATGCCACGATTTTGTTGGAACCCTTTCCAAAAAATACAGCGCCAGCTATTGCTTTAGCAGCATTTGAGGCATTGAAATTAAGTGAAGAATCGCTTATTTTAGTTCTTCCTGCGGATCACTTAGTGACTAACATCGAGGCCTTTCACGAAGCAGTCAAACATGCCAAAAGTGCTGCAATAGATGGTTATCTTGCTACATTTGGAATTGTACCAAGAAAACCTGAAACCGCCTATGGCTATATTCGCCGCGGAAAAGGAATAAAAGAAGCTGTATTTTGTGTTGATGAATTCGTCGAAAAGCCCGACGAGGCTACCGCGAGAAGGTATCTTAAAGAAGGTAATTATTATTGGAACAGCGGGATGTTTCTATTTAAGGCAAAGGCATACTTGAATGAGCTTGTCCAATTTGAACCCGAGATGTTGGATAGCTGTAAAAAAGCTTTAGCCGAAGGCAAGAAGGACCTCGACTTTTTTAGAATAGACCCTGAAGCCTTTGCTTCTTGTCCGGCAAATTCCATAGACTACGCCGTCATGGAAAAGACTAAAAAGGCAGTAGTTGTACCGCTTGATGCCGGGTGGAACGATATTGGTTCCTGGGCGTCTCTTTTAGAGATCTGTGACAAAGATGAATCTGGCAGCAATATTAAAGGTGACGTCGTCGCTTTAGATGTTAAAAACTCGCTAATTCGCTCTGAAAATCGCCTCGTTGCAGTTCTTGGTGTCGAAAATCTCATCATAGTTGAGACAAAGGATGCAGTCATGGTTGTACATAAAGATAGGGTCCAAGACATTAAATCTCTTGTCGAACGTCTCGGCAAGTCTGGTAGAAATGAGCATATAAACCATAGGGAGGTCTTTCGCCCTTGGGGTTCTTACGATTCTCTGGAAAAGGGTCCAAGGTTTCAGGTCAAACGAATCATAGTGAAGCCGGGTGAGGAGACCTCATTGCAAATACATTACCACAGGGCAGAGCATTGGATAGTCGTCAAAGGAACTGCAAAAGTTACAATTGATGGGAAAACTATCTTGTTAACTGAAAACGAATCCACGTTTATCCCTATCGGTAAAAGTCACGCCATAGCAAACCCAGGCAAGATTCCGCTTGAGCTAATAGAGGTACAGTCAGGCAGCTACCTTGGCGAAGATGATATAGTTAGAATCGAAGATAAGTACGGAAGGGAAAAATAAAACGACAATTTAATCATAATAAAAAATTGTCAATATCAATGTAGACATGCAGAATATTAACGTCGACCAAAAAGAGGAAGATAAGATGTCACCAGATTTTAGCAGGAAGGTCCTAGTTATCAACCAATATTACTATCCTGATCTTGCTGCAACTGGCCAAATTGCCGCAGAGATTTGTAGCAGCTTGGCGGAAAGAGGTATGGACGTTCACGTGGTAACGGCTCAGCCTTGTTATACAGAATCTTCACCGGAAGCGCCCCTCTTTGAGGTGATTGACGGTGTTCATGTGTATAGAGTAGCGATGGGGCGCTTTAGGGGACGTAGGAAAATGAGGGTGCGGGTGGCTGGTTATTTTAGGTTTTTGTGGGGTGCTTGGCGTGTTGCCCGTAAACTTGTAAGAACAAATATGCCAGACGTTGTGCTGACTTTTAGCAACCCTCCATTCGTGGGGCTTATTGGGGCTCGCCTGTCACGTAAATATAAACTTAAGTTTACTTATGTATTGCATGATATTCATCCAGATATACTAGTTGTAACTCGTTGGGCTAATATTCCTCACATGCTTGTTCATTTATGGGAAAGCATAAATCAAAGAATTTTTAAGGCTGCCCAGACCATCGTTGTGCTTGGAGATGGTATGAAACGCACGCTTGTAGACAAAAAGGGGGTATCGCCGGATAAGGTAAAAATTATCCCGCTCTGGGCGCGCCCCGAGTTAACGCCACTTTCACATAACCAGTCTATTCGCAATGAGTTAAATATTGCTGATGGAGAGTTACTTTTGCTTTATTCAGGCAATATGGGCGTAATGCATCCTCTTGATCCAATATTAGATGCTGCAAGCCTTCTGAAAGATGAGCCTGTGAGATTTCTTTTTGTGGGAGATGGGATACGACGAAATGATCTGGTAAAAAGAGTGGAAGAAGAGAGCCTAAGTAAAGTCTCATTTTTGCCATTTCAGCCCATTGAACGCTTCGTTCAGCTTGTTGCTGCCTCAGACGCCTGTTTGGTTGCACTTATGCCTGGAATGGAAGGGCTTGCCGTGCCATCCCGCTCTTATACTTTCCTTTCCGCAGGCCGACCTTTGATCACCATTATGGCTCCCGAGGCCGACATTGCGCGATTAATAACCGAAAACGAATGTGGCTGGAATGCCACCTCTGGTCAAGATCTTGCAAAACTCATCCGCAAGCTTCTTGTTAATCGTCATGAACTTGTGGATCGAGGAGTGAAGGCTAGAGATTTATACGAAAATCGATTTAAGAAAGAGCGAATAATTGAAAGCTTTACTGAGGTGTTGTTAGAGAAGTAAAGATATATTCAAATTCCTTAATGGAACTGCCATACGCAATTAAAAGGGAGCGAAAAAACTTGCGTTCAGAAGTATTTAAAACCTACGACATCAGAGGAAAGGCCGAAACAGATTTTACAGATGACGATGTGTTAAGGCTGGGGAAAGCCATCGGCACATATTTTATGGGAAGAGGCTTTCGCGATGTCATCGTCGGCATGGACAACAGAAAGCATTCGCCAAGGATTAAAAGGGCTTTGGTTGATGGGCTTTTGTCTTGCGGTTGCTTTGTCAAAGATATTGGCGAGACGATTACGCCGGTGTTTTATTTCGCCCATAAGTTATATAAGGTTAACGCAGGGGTCATGGTTACGGCAAGCCATAATCCGCCCGAGGATAACGGCTTT
>JAMNZY010000094.1 GCA_023622055.1 Bacillota bacterium | reverse complement strand
CGAATTATTTCCCCTTCTCCTACTTCTATAATTTTTCCTGTATCTGCATCAGCAATTATATGACCTAATGCACCATAAAAATTAGATTGTGGATCATAAAAAGTTAATGTGCCCACTCCTGCTGCTATATCTCTCACCCATAATCCAATCTGATAATGGCCTAAATTGTTTTTAACAGGTTCAAGTACTACATTAAATATATTTCCATTTCTTTTGACCACAAGATTTGCAGTTTTCTGTTTATCTATTATTCTTGACAAATCTTCCGCCTGATGGATCTTTTGGTTGTTTATCATAATAATTGTATCTCCTACTTGTATCCCCGCATCTTTAGCCGGTTGATGTCTCACACCATTTACATCAATTACAGAGGCCAACCCTACTACTATTACTCCATTTGGCCGGAGTTTCACCCCCAGGGAATGCCCGCCGGGAATTACCCGGGTTTCCGGCAATACGTGGACTTTTAGTCTTTTTACCGGAATAATGCCTAATATCCTAAATTCTAAATCATATGTTCCTTGGTTAGAGGATTGTAAAACCAATGGTTCTTTCAAGCTGATATTGAGCTTATCCTCTATATAATTCCCATTGACTAAAAAGGGAGCTTCACAAGCCAATTGCAAAGTAAACGGGACCTTTAGTTCTAGTTTTTGTTCTTTTCCTTCAATTATTTTTATTTCTTCTGGTAAATCTCCAAGAAATATATTTAGTACAGATGTAGCCAAAATCATTACTAATAAAAAAAACATGAAAAACTTACTTAATTTAGTTTTTTGCAAAACCTTCACTCCCTACTCTAAAAATACAGTGGCAGCTTACTGGAAAAACTAGTATTGCTATTGGTGACTATTAAAAAAAGCTTCCTACGGATTATAAGATAACCTTAACAAAATCTTTTTATTCGGCACAGTAGGGAGTCAATTTTTACAAAACAAAAAGCCTTACAGTGATTGTAAGGCTTGTGAACACCTTTAAGATTCCTTTAGTTTTTTTGCCATGTTCAGCATTTCTTGTGCATGATTTAAAGTGTTTTTCGTAATTTCTGCACCTCCCAGCATTCTGGCCAGTTCATTAATTCTATCCTGGCCTTCAATGCAGTAAACTCTAGTTGACGTACGGCCACCTTTGCTCTCTTTTTTTATCAAATAATGATAGTCTCCAATACTTGCGATTTGTGGAGAATGTGTAACACACAAAATTTGATGCTTATTGGCAATCTTTGAAAGCTTTTCTCCTACTGCTTGGGCTGTTCTTCCGCCAATGCCAGTATCGATTTCATCAAAAATCAAACAAGAAATATTATCCACTTTAGCCATTATACTTTTTAAAGCCAGCATTATTCGGGAAGATTCGCCCCCAGAAATGATTTTCGCGAGAGGCTTTAATGGCTCTCCAGGATTTGTGGATATTAAAAACTCAACTTCATCAATGCCTTGTTCCGTTACTGAAACCTTATCTCCATTGAAACAAATACCATTTTGATCTTTTTTTACTCTAATGTCCACTTTAAATTTTATATTTTTCATGCCTAAGTCTTTCAATTCTCTTGCAATACTTTCTTCTAAATGCATTGCTACACTTTCTCTTTTGTTATGTAACTCAATAGCCCTTTTGCAAAGCTCTGATTTTATGTTATCACACTTTGTTTTTAATTCATCAATTTCTTCAGTTACATTAAAAGCCTGCTCTAATTCAGCAGCAATTTGAGCTTTGTAATCTAAAAGTTCCGGTATGCTCTTGTTGTATTTGGACTTGATTCTATCTATTAACTCTAACCTGTTGTTTATGCTATCCAGCCTGCCCATGTCAAAATCTATAGAATCTCTCAGATTGCGCAAGTTTGATGAAATGTCCTCTAATTCATACAAAATATTCTTTAAAGATTCGGCAATATCTTCTGCCGAGGTATAAAAATCCATTATGTTTTCAAGACTGTCGATTGCCTTGCTAAGGCCGTCAATTACTGACAAATTTTCAAAGCCCTGATATATAATATTGTATGAATATTCTAAGGCACTATAGATCTTCTCAGCATTTTCTAAAATCCTCTTATCTTCAAGTAAAGCTATATCTTCATCGGGTTTCAATTGTGCTTTTTCCAATTCATCCAGCTCATATCTCAATCTGTCTTGCTCTCTGCAAAATTCTAAATGTCTTTTTTCTAGCTCCTCAATTTGACTTTGAATTTGGCTATATTCTTTGTAAAGTCTACTGACTTCAGTCTTATATTTTGATATTTCTTCATCCCCCAGCAAATCTAATATTCTCATATGATTTTTGCTGTC
>JAMNZY010000185.1 GCA_023622055.1 Bacillota bacterium | reverse complement strand
CTCGCTTAAGGACACCCTCGTGTATTAGAACTCACTCTGGACCATGAGCTGCCTGGAAGCTGCTACTTCCAGCATGGGTTGTCAGAGGGAACAGCCTGCGGGGTTAGAAGTTTAAGACGAGTTCTGGGGATGCAGACTTAGTTAAGTAGTCAAAGCTACAGGGGGTGGAAGCATTTCCCCGTGATCCTAAGATAATTATCTGGGAACATCACGAAAAGTCCAAGTCCCTGTTTTAGATGTCAGCTCTTATGCAGCCCTTTTAATAACATCCATATTCAATTATCAAGGTCCGTGCTTATCTGGAAATTCAATCTTACTGGCATTAGGCTTGGTTTTATCAGGGTGTGGAGGAAGACCGGAAGAAAGTGCAGAACCTGCCACTGCACCTGTTACAGAAACGGTGGTATTTGAAGTAGAGTCTTATGGTTCTCCTGCCGATGCCACCAGGGTAACCAATTTAGAGGAGGCAGCTCAAGAGTTAAATGAAATTCTACAAGAAAAGGGAGACAACAGGAGGGTGGAAGTTAAGGCAAATCACGTTTCCTCAGGCTATGACGAGTACAATCAAAAGTTTATGCTGGCCCATAAAACTGGAGCAGGTGCTGATATAAGGACTATAAGCCATTCAGATATAGCTATGATGGCAGAAGGGGGATATATACTGGAGCTTGACGATTACATAAATGATTCTGAATGGGGCAAATACGTAAAGGACATTTATCCAAATCTCTGGGATGCTGCCAAGTGGAAGTCAAAAATTTATGGCATCCCTCAAGATACGGAAGCCAGGACAGTGTATTTTAGAAAAGATATACTGAGAAAACTGGGCTGGTCTGAAGAAGATATATCGGAACTGCCTGAAAAAATCGAAAAAGGCCAGTTTACCCTTGATGATATGACGAGCATTGCAAAAGAAGCGGTAGATAAAGGTTTTGCCAAAGCCGGCATATACCACAGACCAAATAATGGAGCATTTTTCCCTGCTATGGTTTATAATTTCGGCGGCAAGCTCTTTAACCAGGAGACCAATAAACTGGTCTTCGACAGAAAGGCAATAAAAGATACTTTGGATTACTTTTATAAACTGGCACAAGTGGACAAGGTGCTTCCCACAGGCATGACTTCCATGGAGTGGAGACAAATCCACCAAAACTGGGTAGAAGGCCATGTGCTGTTTTGGTATGGAGGGACATGGCACTGGGCTGAATATCAGGAAGTGGAATATCATGGTGAACTTGGCAAGTTGACGGAAGATTACATGTTTGAGAACATGGGGTATGCCTTAATACCTGCAGCGTCAAAGGGAGGCAAACCTGTCACTTTATCTCAGCCCTATGTGTACGTGATAAATTCAAATACAGAGCATCCGGACTTGGCCTTTGCTTTAGTGGCAATCAGCTCTCAACCTAAGTACAATGCAAAACATGCCGTTGGCTCTGGCCACCTTGTAATAAGCCCTTTAGCAGCAGAAGAGCCATTATATAAGGAAAATACCTTCTTAAGCGATGTGCAGTATATGTTGGACTACACTAAGCTGCAGCCAAATCACCACGAGTTTGGCAAATTTACAAGTGCATTATTCAAAGCAATTCAGTCAGTGGAAATCGGGGAATACGATCCTGAAAAAGCCCTTAATTGGCTGGAAGAACAGGTTAAAAACGATATTGATGAAATAGAATTTATAGATTAATGTTTCAACTATTTATTAATTAAGATAGGGGCAAAATGCCCCTAAATATTTATAAAAGGGGGCGAGTTTTTTGGAGCAGTATGTGCAGGAAAAGAGTCTTCCAGTAGCTTACCCTAAAGAAGCGGCAGAAACCCATGTTAAAAGAAAAAGTTCTTTTATTGCAGCACTTCCTTTTATTGGTCCTTTTTTAGTGCTGATTATCCTCTTTTATTTGATACCAGTTGTATTGACTGTTATCATGTCCTTTACTGGGATGGATTTTACGCTGGAATGGAAGTTTGTAGGGCTGAAAAATTATATCAAATTATGTCAAGACAAAAGCGCTGGAATTGCAGCCCTAAACACCTTAAAGTATGTAGCCTCTACCCTCCTTATAAATGTAGGCTTTGGTTTTTTACTGGCAATTACTACAACATACTTTACAAAAAAACAAAACACGGGACTTTTGTTTCAAACCATCTGGATGCTACCTCGCATGACCCCTGCAGTGATTTATGCCCTTTTGTGGCTGTGGTTTTTGGATCCTACTGAGTACGGAATGCTTAACGCTTTTTTTGGGAAGTTGTTTAATGCTCCTCCCCGGGACTGGATTTTAACAAGTCCCATGCCTGTAGTGATAATAGCAAATGGTTTGATAGGGGCATCCCTGGGGATGGTGGTGTTTTCGGCAGCCATCAAGTCAATACCAGAATCCTATTTTCATGCTGCCAGTGTAGATGGAGCCACTGACTGGGATATTATTAGATATGTGATAATTCCATTTTTAAAGTGGCCTATTATGTTTATGACCATTTGGCAGACGTTATCCCTTCTTACTTCATATGAATACATCCTGCTGATAACTGACGGAGGCCCCCTAAATAAAAGTGAAGTATGGGCACTGTACTCTTACCACAAGGCATTTGGCAGTTATGAATTTGGCTATGGTGC
>JAMNZY010000085.1 GCA_023622055.1 Bacillota bacterium | reverse complement strand
AGTCGATGGTATAAAATATAAATATGCGTCTTTTAGTAGAAGTTTAGGTGATGTCTTTAATTCGAGAGTATTGAAGAAAAATAATCAAATTAAAGATTCAAAAGAAGTTGCAGAGGATCTATTTGATAAAATTAGGGGTAATGAGTTTGATATAATCCACGCACATGGGATGTATGACGCACCTGCTGGATTAGTTGCGAAACTGTTATCGCAAAAGTTAAGTGTTCCGTATGTAGTTACATGCCATGGTAGCGATATAAACTTAGCCATGCCTAAGGCAAAAGAATTGTACGTTGATGTTTTAGAAAATGCTGCAAGGGTTATCTTTGTAAGTAATGCCTTATTGAATAAAGCTAAATCTTTTGGGTATGCTGGTGAGAATTCTGTTGTTATTCCCAACGGAATCGAACCAGATATCTTTAAACCCTTGGATAAAGAAAAAATAAGAGAAGAACTGGGGCTGTCTAAAAAGGTTGTTGGGTTTGTGGGTGGATTGAAGAAAGTAAAAAGGGCAGATAAATTGCCCGAAATTTTTTCTTATATAACTTCAATCTACGATACTGAGTTTTTAGTTGTTGGAGATGGTGAGTTAAAAGAAAATATAGAAAATGAATGTAAGAAAAGAAGGTTGAAGGTTAAATTTGTTGGTGGTGTTCCCCATGAAGAGGTACCTTATTATATGAATGCGATGGATGTGATGATACTTCCAAGTAGGAATGAAGGATTTGGGGCTGTTGTTATAGAAGCGCAGGGATGTGGGGTAGCTGTTGTTGGTAGCGGCAACGGAGGTATACCTGAGGCAATTGGAGATGGAGGAATAGTTGTAGAAGAAGGAGAAGATTTTGAAAAAAGGTTTGCTCAATCGGTTGTAAAGTTGTTAGAAAATCCAATTGATGAGAGTTATTTAAGAAATAGGGCTTTGGGGTTTTCGTGGGAGAGTATTGTAGAAAAGGAAATAGAGGTTTATAATGAAGTCTTAAATAGATTTGGAGGAAGTAATGCCTAAAGAGAGAGAATTTATTAAATCTTTTTTTCAATTTTCAATGGGTCAATGGATAGCTGCTTTGATTTCTTTCATCACTACTCCTATTACCACTTGGCTTATAATCCCAGAAGAGTTTGGTAAGGCATCGATGTTCACTTTAGCTTTCAATTTACTTCTCAATGTTGCACTTCTTGGGGCGGATCAGAGTTTTGTTCGGATGTTTTATGAAAGGTCTGAGGATAAGAGAAGAGATTTACTTTGGGATTCTTTGTTGCCTAGTTTAAGTGTAGGCGTTGTGGTTTTTGTTGTAATTGGTATCTTTTGGAAAGAGCTTTCTTTTGTTCTTTTTGGAGATTATACTCATTTTCTTCCGATTTTTTTGTTGGGAGTTACTATATTAATTGGTATTTTAGAGAGATTTTCTACTTTGGCTGTTCGGATGAAAAAAAGAGGTATTGCTTTTTCTATGTTTAGAGTAGTAAACGGAGTAACAAATGCGGTTTTTACGATTTTATACGCATTATTCGTATCAAGGAGCTTTTATGCTGTTATTGTTGGTTTGTTTTTTTCTCATATAGTTACCGCTTTATTAGCGATTTTTTTTGAAAGGGAATTGTGGTTTGGGAAGTTCAAGGTCAGTTTTAAATCGATAAAAGCGATTGTTAGATATGGGCTCCCTTTTGTTCCGACTTTTTTAATTACTTGGCTTTTTCAGTCGATAGACAGGTTGGCATTGAGAAATTATTCTGATTTTACGGAGATAGGTTTGTATTCCGCTGCTTTTAAAGTGGTTTCGGTGATGAACTTAATTCAAACAGGGTTTACTATGTTTTGGACCCCCGTTTCTTACGAGAGTTATGAAAAAGAGCCTGAGAGCAAGGGTATCTTTGAGAAGACTTCTGTGATTATCGCCGCAGCAATGTTTGTATTTGGATTGTTATTAGTTGTGTTTAAAGATGTTATATTTTTGCTTTTAGAAAGTTCTTATAGGCAGGCTGCTGGAATTAGCTCTTTTTTGATTTTGATGCCTATTATGTATACCGTTTCTGAAACGACGGTTGTTGGTATCAATTTTAAGAAAAAAACATATTGGCATATGTTGATAGCAACTGTGGCAGCAGGGGTTAACGTGGTTGGGAATTTGATGCTTGTTCCTGTTTATGGTGCAAAGGGTGCAGCATTTTCTACAGGGGTGTCGTATATAGTTTTCTTTTGTATGAGAACGTTTATATCTAAGAGATTGTTTCCTGTTAATTATCACTTGGGTAAATTTTTTGTTAGTACGTTTGTTTTTGTGATTGTTGCTTTTATAAACACTTTTGTTC
>JAMNZY010000035.1 GCA_023622055.1 Bacillota bacterium | reverse complement strand
AACGTCAGGGTGTTTTTTATATTAATCCTTATAAAATATTACAGTGTTACACCATCTTTAAAGATGGTAATTTCTCTAAAGCCCAATTCTTCTGCTTTGCACTTTTGGCCTGATGCAACCTTTATAACATAATCCATCAGTTCTTCAGTTAGTTTTTCCATTGTCTCGCCGGAGAGAAGTCTTCCTGCATCAAAGTCCATCCAGTTAGACTTCTTGTTATAAAGATCGCTGTTTGTAGAGATTTTTATTGTAGGTACTGCAGTCCCCAGTGGTGTGCCACGACCTGTGGTAAACAAAATGATATGGCAACCTGCAGCTGCTAGAGCTGTTGCTGCTACCATGTCATTGCCTGGGCCGTTTAGCAAGCTTAGGCCCTTCTCTTTAACTACTTCACCGTAATTTAGCACATCTACCACATCACTGGTTCCACCCTTTTGGGTGCAGCCTAAAGATTTTTCTTCTAAAGTTGTTATGCCGCCCTTTTTATTGCCTGGTGACGGATTTTCATAGATAGGCTGATTATAACTCATGAAATATTCTTTAAAGTCATTTATTAGCTTAACTGTTTTTTCAAACACTTCCCTGTTTATAGCCCGGTTCATGAGAATAGTTTCGGCACCAAACATTTCGGGCACTTCAGTTAAAACAGTGCTTCCTCCGTAAGAAATCAATTTATCGGAAAAAGAACCTACTAAGGGATTTGCCGTTATGCCGGAAAACCCGTCTGAGCCGCCACATTTTAGGCCTACTACCAGTTCTGATACAGGACAGTCTTCTCTTTCAAATTTGGACGCATACTCTACTAATTCTCCTATAAGTTCAACACCTGCTTGAATTTCATCTTCTACTTCTTGGGCAACTAGAAACTTTACTCTATTGGGATTATAATCTCCTAAAACCTTTTTAAATTCATCGATGTTGTTGTTTTCACAGCCAAGGCCGACGACCAAAACTCCTCCTGCATTGGGATGATTTACTAAATTTGCCAAAATGGTCTGGGTGTTTCGATGGTCCTCACCTAGCTGTGAGCAACCGTAAGGGTGAGTAAATTCATAAATACCTTCGATGTTTTTTACGCCGGCATACTTTTTACTGGCAATTTGGGCAATGATACTTATATTTCTATTGACACAGCTTACTGTGGGGATTATCCATATTTCGTTTCGCACTCCTACACGGCCATCCTCACGGACAAAGCCTTTAAAGGTTAGGCTGGTTTCAATCTTTTTGATATTAGATAGGCTAGGAGTGTATTCATAACTTGATATTTCCCCTAAATTTGTTTTTACGTTGTGAGAATGAACCCATTCTCCGGCTTTAATATCAGTTGTAGCATGACCGATGGGAAATCCGTATTTTATTATATTTTCACCTTGTTTAATGTCACGAAGGGCAATTTTATGTCCTTTATCTATTTTTTCCAATGCTTCAATAGATAAGGAGCCAATCTCTACTGTCTCACCTTGGTTTACAGTATCAAGGGCTACAGCCACATTGTCTTTTTCATGAATTTTTAATACCGCCATAAAACCCCTCCTCTCGGGTCTCCTTTTATTTATACTAGCTTTTCAATGGTTGCCTGTATTCCGCTATTAGCAATTTGGTACAGGTAATGGGTTACTTTATCTGTAAGGCCAGCAACTTCATTTAAGTCTTGACCCCACATTCTGGTGTTTCCGAGGACTGTTTCTGCCACCTTTTTAGAAGCTTCTTGACTGCCATCGAAGTTTTTCCAAGTTTCTTCAAAGAATTCCAATGCCCACAAATCATCTTGCATGGTAAATTCGCCTTTTTCTCTGCGAGCTTTCATTACACTGCCTTCTACTTTTCCATCCTTGTATACGGCAATTAAAGCCGCCAGGGAAAATGTCAATTTTTCAGGAAGCTTATTGTGTATCTGTTGATACTCAAGGATTGAAGGCAAAACTCTTGTTTTGAATTTAGATGAGGAATTAAGGAGAATGCTTAATAGATAATGCTTTATATATGGATTTTGGAAGCGTTCCACTACAGAGTTGGCAAATTCAGTTAACATATCCTTATCTAAGTCAATTGAAGGAATTATCTCATCATAGATAATCTGCCGCACAAATTTGCCTAGAACTTCATGGTCCATCATCTCGCCTACAGTTTCTAAACCGTATAAGAAGGCTGCTGGCACTGAAGAAGTAGGTCCTATATGGTGTCATATCATCAGTCCACAGTACATTTAGGCCTACTTTGGTAAAAGGCAGTTTTTCTGAAAGTTCTTTTGGCCCTTCTATAACCCACAGATGGAAAAGTTCTCCTGCATCTACCAAGTTATCTTCATAGCCTAAATGTGCTAATATGTCTTCGATTTCATCTTTGGGATAGCCTGTGACTACTCTATCGACTAATGTGTTTAAGAATATGTTGTGCTCTTTAACCCATTCTTTGAATGCTTCAGGGAGATTCCAGTCATTGGCCAGTTGTAAAACGATTTTTTTCAAATTATCGCCGTTTCTGTCAATGAGTTCACAGGGTATTATTACCATACCCTTGGTGGGATCTCCGTTAAAATGATTAAATCTGTGATATAGATATGCTGTAAGTTTTCCAGGGAAAGATACAGGTGGTTTCTTGTCAAGGCTATCGTCCTTGTCATAGGATATACCGGCTTCTGTAGTATTAGAAATTACAAATTCTATATCTGGATTTTCGGCACATTTTAGATACTCTTCCCACTGGGTATATGGATTTATTCCACGGCTGACAGAACTAATAATTTCTTTTATTTCAGTTGGCTTTCCATCTTTTAAGCCTCTCAGCAATAAAGTATACAAACCGTCTTGTTCATTTAATTTATCAACAAGACCTTGAGGTATGGGCTGGACTACTACTACGCGGCCGTTGAACAAATTGTTTTTATTCATTTGATGGAACATCCAGTCAACAAAGGCCCTTAAAAAATTGCCTTCCCCGAATTGGATTACTCGTTCCGGCAAGTCTTCGGGAAAAGACTGTACCTGTAAATCTTCTGGAAAGTTGTGGTCACTTTGTAATAAGTCTTTGTTTAATATTGCCATAATCCATTCCTCCATTGCTAATATTTATAAAGGCCCTGTGTTGTTGAGCCAAAAATTTTAAATCATCATTGGAAATATGTTTGCTGTACATCTTCAAACATATCGGAATCTGGTTTGAAAAAATCCCTTAAAACTAGAGCACATGCACCCATAACTCCCGCTTTGTCTTGCAGAGATGAAATTTGTATATCTGTGGAAAGGGCTATTTCAGGAAATGCATGTTTTTTTACAGTAGCCATAATGATATCCATAAAATATTTGGCTGCTACAGCCATTTTTCCTCCAATAAATACACACTCAGGATTGTAGAAGTTTATAACATTTGCTACGGCTTTTCCTATATATATAGCAACTTGTCTTAAAAGTTCATAGGAATAAGAGTTTTTTATGCGAGATGATTTTATAATATCTTCAATGGAAAGGTCTCCTTTTTCTATCCATGCCTTCTTTACTGGATCGTCATCGGGTATTATGGACAGCTCCCCCTTGACTTTTCTCATTATAGCTGGAATTCCGCAGAAACTTTCTAAACATCCGCGATTTCCGCAATTGCACAAGGGGCCCCCTTCCAGGATTGACATATGGCCAATTTCACCTGCATGGCCTTGGGCTCCTTGTAATATCCTGTCTTCAATAATAACACCAGCACTAATTCCCTCTCCGAGATTTACAAACACTAAATCTTTGCACTGAGTAGCCCCTCCAAACCATCGCTCTGCAAGGGCTGACGCTTTAGAATTGTTCTCTATAAAAACTGGCATATCGATTTCCTCTTCCAACACTTCCTTCACCGGGAAAAAATTCCACTCGCTGCCTAAATTTATAGACCGTTTGACTTTTCCCTCAAAGGTATTTAGCAATCCCGGAAAGGCAACACCAACTCCCAAAAATGTCTTTCCCATATATTGCTTTTCATTTATAATCTCCTTAATTGCATTAGCTAATTCTCTTAAGCCTTTTTGGGGTTCAGTCATATCTATTTTAATAGTTCGAAAATCAGTGGGATCGTTTTTTAAATCACAGGTTCCCACTAAAGATTCAAACCTTGTAACCTCAACACCTAAGACATATCCGGCATCAGAATTAAACGAGAGTTTTATAGGTCTTCGACCTCCTGTTGATTTGTCTAGACCTACTTCCCTTATAATCCCCATGTCAAGGAGTTCCCGAATAATGCCTGTTATAGCTGAAGGTGTTAAACCTGTAATTTCAGCCAACTGCTGTCT
>JAMNZY010000156.1 GCA_023622055.1 Bacillota bacterium | reverse complement strand
CAAAAACCAGCGGGAAGATGTATGGGATATAACCGACCTTATTGAAAACCGCATTGACCCAAACCGCTTTTTTGAGGAAAACTTTCTAACAGACGGGATGAAGGTTTTATTTGAAACCGCTTTTAAGCGTTTTCATAGGCAAGGAGCACCAGGATTGATTAAACTTACCCAATCCATGGGTGGTGGTAAAACCCACAACATGATTGCCCTCGGGCTTTTGGCAAAGTATCCTGAGTTTAGGCCAAAAATTATGGGGGACAGATTCAAAAACAGCCATTTAGGGAAAATCAAGGTTGTAGCATTTACTGGCAGAGAAAGTGATGCGCCGTACGGTATTTGGGGCGCAATTGCTGAACAGCTTGGAAAAAAAGAAGTTTTTAAGGATTATTATTCTCCGCTGCAGGCACCAGGACAGACGGCTTGGATCAATCTTCTTAAAGGTGAACCTTTGCTTATCCTATTAGACGAGTTACCGCCTTATCTTGAAAATGCCAAATCAAAATTGATAGGAGATTCTAATTTGGCAGTAGTAACAACAACTGCTCTTGCCAACCTATTTAACGCTTTAGGGAAGGAAGAACTTTCCAATGTGTGCGTAGTAGTTTCCGATCTAAAAGCTACATATGAAAGCGGAAGCGAGCTTTTGCAGTCTTCGTTTAAGGAATTGGAGAATGAAATTAACCGCTCAGCTTTAGTTATTGAGCCCGTAAGCAGTACCTCGGATGAGGTATATCATATTTTGAGGAAAAAGTTATTTAAATCTCTGCCCGATGAGAGTGAAATTAACGAGATTGCCAATGCCTATAAGCAGGCTGTTTTGGAAGCTAGACAGATGGGGTATACAAATTTGTCTCCTGAACAAATTTTTGTTGGTATTAAAGATTCTTATCCATTTCATCCGTGTATAAGAGACCTTTATGCTCGTTTTAAAGAAAACCCTGGTTTTCAGCAGACAAGAGGGCTTATACGCCTCATGAGGATTATTATTTCTCAATTATATAAGGGAGAAAAGCCAAAAGCGAAAGAGAAGTATCTAGTAAATGTTTATGACTTTGATCTTAACGATCATGAGATGCTTACTGCTATAACTCAGATTAAACCTTCTTTAGCTAATGCTATTGCGCATGATATTGCTTCAAATGGTAAAGCTGTTGCTGAAGTCATTGATGCTACAATGGGAGAAACCTGCATGCAGGATCTAGCAAAGCTCATTTTGGTTTCTTCCCTTGCAGACATTCCAAATGCTCTATTAGGACTTTCGCTTCAGGAAACGATCGGTTATTTGTGTGAGCCAGGAAAAGATATAACGAGGGTTAAGAGAGCACTTGACGAATTTATAATGAGGGCATGGTATCTATTTACCGACAGGGACGGAAAGATATTTTTCAAGAACACCAAAAATCTAATTGCCGAGCTAAATTCGTTAGTAGATTCCTATGACAACGAAAGTGCGAAAAAAGAGCTAAAAGCGTTTTTGGGTGAAAAATTCAAGCCCACTATAAAGGATTGTTATCAGGAAGTGCTTGTTTTTCCTGCTGTGGATGAAATCAGGCTTTCTGAAGATAAAGTGACGCTTGTGCTTTTTGAGCCTTACCCTGGAGGTACAGGGCTACATCCAGATTTGCAAAGATTCTATGAAAACGAACTCTACAAGAACAGGGTAATGTTCTTGTCAGGGACAAGGAGTACGATGGAAAAACTCTATCATGCTGCAAAAGAGTATAAGGCTATCAACCAGATCATCGCAAGGATGAACGAAGAAAAAGTACCCGAGAATAATCCCCAATATCAGAAGGCAGTTGATAAACGGGATAGAATAACGCTGGAGCTATTGCAAGCAGCCAGGGAGACCTTTATACAGCTTTATTATCCTACAAAAAATGGGCTTATGAAAGCAGACTTTTTTATGGAGTTTACGGGCAATGAGTATAATGGTGAAAAACAGATTAGAGATGTGCTTTTGCAAAGACAGAAATTTACCTTGGATGTAACCGATGATAGTTTCAGGAAAAAGTGTGAAGACCGCCTATTTATAAGAAAGGAAATGCGCTGGGCAGAGGTTAAGGAACAAGCGGCAATTAATCCTCTGTGGCAATGGCACATTCCGCGAGCTCTTGATGACCTAAAGGAGGAGATGCTCAAAAAGGGAATTTGGCGTGAGCAGGGAGGCTATATTGAAAAACCGCCGTTCCCGAAAGAAAAAACAAATGTGTTAATTCAGGAGATCCGCAGAGATGATACGACGGGGGAAGTGACATTGAAGCTTACTCCTCAGTATGGAGATAAGATTTACTATGAAATAGGAGCTCCTGCCACTACAGCTTCTT
>JAMNZY010000137.1 GCA_023622055.1 Bacillota bacterium | reverse complement strand
AGTATCACCTGGGCGGTATCTGAGAACTCTTCCAATATGGTGAGCTTCTTCACCGGAAATAACTATCTCATCGCCAATGGCCAGTTCCTTAAATATAAAAAGTCTAGTCATAAAAATATCCCCCCATCAATTGCCGATGGGGGCCTGAGCAGAAACCAATGCGACCCACTCGCCTTTCTCAAATTGTTGGACTACATCAAAGCCGTTTTTTTCCATTGCTTCAATTACCGATAGCTTGCGGTCTTTTATAATACCAGATGAAATAAAAAAACCACCGTCTTTTAAATGAAATCCCACATCTTTGGTAAGGTCAATTACCACATCAGCTATTATATTTGCCACTATGATATCTGCTTTAAAGTCAACACCCTGAAACTTGTCACCTTTTATGGCTTTTATGCATCTGTCTAAATTATTCCTCTTTATGTTTTCCCTAGCAACTTTTACGGCATTTTCGTCTTTGTCTATAGCCAAGACTTTTTTGGCACCTAGTTTGCCACATGCTATTGAAAGTATTCCGGAACCACAGCCTATATCAATAACGGTGTAATCCTTTTTCATGTACTGTTCTAAAATCTCTAGACAGAGCATGGTAGTTTCATGAGTACCAGTTCCAAAAGCCATGCCGGGGTCAAGCTCAACAACAACTTCTTCATCGGTATTAGGTTTGTATTTTTCCCAGGAGGGCTTTATCACTATATTTTTGCCAATGTGAGTAGGTTTGTAGTATTTTTTCCAGGCTTCGCCCCAATCGGCCTCAGAAATCGTGGTTATCGCAATCTCTCCCTTGCCAATGTCAAGGCCGAAATCAGGAAGTTGTTTAATACGCTCTCTAATCATTTGAGTCCTTTCAGCTAGACTGCTGTCCTTTGGCAAGTATCCTGTCACATGAACAACTTCAAAATCTAAGCCTTCAGGGATATCTACATAATCCCATTCATTGGAATCATTTGTGCGTAGCAAAATTTTTGGGTCCTCAATTACAACTCCTGCTACACCAGCTTCATAAAAAATATTGGAAACTGCTTCAACAGCTTCAGTAGTAGTCTTTACTTTTATTTCTACCCAGCTCATTTAAACCCTCCCGGCTAAACCCCAAAGGCGTCTTTCATCTTGCGAAAAAGCCCTTTAGATGTGGGTTTTATATCTTCACCACTAATTTTGGCAAATTTCACCAATAACTCCTTTTGTTTTTCGTTCAATTTCTTTGGAATTACTACATCTACATGTACAATAAGGTCTCCCCGTCCATATCCCTTTATATGGGGTATACCTTTAGATCTTAATCGAAACCTAGTTCCAGGTTGTGTTCCCTCAGGAATTTTAAGCTTTACTTTTTCTTCCAGAGTAGGAATCTCTATTTCATCGCCCAGAGCCGCCTGAACAAAAGAAATGGGGACTTCATAAATTAAATCGTCGCCCTGCCTTACAAACAATTTGTGTGGCTTTACTCTAATGACAATATATAAATCCCCGGGTGGACCTCCCATTTCACCAGGTTCCCCTTCACCGCTCATTCTAAGCTGCGAACCTGTGTCCACGCCGGCAGGAATCTTTACCTTTATCTTTCGCCCAACTTTGCTCTGACCTCTACCATTACATTTGGGACAAGGTTCCTCTATAATATTACCTCTACCGCCACAATTTGTGCAAGTTGTTACGTTGGTAAACTGCATGGGCCCAAGGTTTTGAACTCTTCTCACTTGACCGCTGCCACCACAGGTTGGACAGGTTTTAGGCATGGTACCGGGTTTAGCTCCGGTACCATTGCACTTTTTACAACTTTCCATGCGGAATATCTCAACTTCTTTTTCAACACCAAAGGCTGCTTCTTCCAAGGTTATTTCCAAATCATATCTTAAATCAGCACCACGAGTAGGCCCTCTTCTCCTGGTCCTACCAAAGCCCCCTCCAAATATATCAAAAATATCTTCAAAGATATCACTGCCAAAACCACCAAAGTCACCAAAGTCGCCAAAGCCACCGAAGTTACCAGGGTCAAAACCACCTTGCCCAACACCTGCATGACCAAATTGATCGTATCTTGCACGCTTTTCTGGATCTTTTAAGACCTCATAGGCCTCATTTATTTCTTTAAATTTTTCTGCCGCATCTTTATCATCTTTATTTACGTCCGGGTGATATTTTCTGGCAAGTTTTCTGTATGCCTTTTTTATTTCTTCTTCAGTTGCGTCTCTGCTTACACCCAGTACCTCGTAATAGTCTCTTTTTGCCAATCGGCATCACTCCATCCAAAGGCCGTTAATTGTTGTCTTCATCGTCCACAACTTTATAATCTGCGTCAACTACTTTTTCATCTTTATTTTGTGA
>JAMNZY010000191.1 GCA_023622055.1 Bacillota bacterium | reverse complement strand
TCTCCCCTGATTATCTTAAACCATCGATATATCTGTTCCATAAGTATCAACCGCATGAGCTGGTGGGGAAATGTAAACTTGGAAAAAGAAAGGGACATATCTCCTCTGGCCTTAACTTCATGAGAAAGGCCCAGGGAACCTCCTATGATAAAGGTAATGTGGGATTTGCCCGTTAGCATAAGTTCACTTAGTTTTTCTGCCATTTCCTCAGAAGATAGGGCCTGGCCTTCAATACATAAGGGGATGACAAAGGACGTGGGATTTATTTTTCCAAGTATCCTATTGCCTTCCCGTTCTAATACTTGGGCCATCTCTTTTTCACTTAAATTTTCCGGGGCTTTTTCCTCTGCAACCTCTAAAATTTGCAGTTTGCAGTAAGGAGAAAGCCTTTTTTGATATTCCTTTATGCCGTTTTTTAAATAGCTTTCCTTTATTTTGCCTACTGCAATTATTTCTATGTTCACAGCCATCTACCTCTCTATATAAATTCAATTTTGATTATATCATAACCTTTCCTAGGCAAATTCTTTAAGCCTTTTATAAAAAATTTATTTATTTTTTTGTCCACAGGTTGACAAATTTTTTTAAATCAAATATTATATAAACCAATAATTGAATAAAATAGAAATCAATAATTGAATAAAATAGAAATCTTATCAAGAGTAGCGGAGGGACTGGCCCAATGAAGCTCGACAACCGGCATTCATAGCTGAATGCAGCGGTGTCAATTCCTGCAGGATTTTTTTTCCTGAGAGATAAGATTAACAGCCAAGTAGGCTAACTTATTTCCGTTTTTATATGCCTACAAGCTGCTTTTCTTATCGAAAAGCAGCTTAATTTTTTGTATATTAATTTTTTGTATAAAGCAGAAAGGGAGGTAAAGCAGAAAGGGAGGTTGGTGGAATGTCAGTAAAAAAATCCTTTGAGGAAATCAATGAAAAAATTAAAAAAGGAACAGTAGTAGTGGTCACAGCAGAAGAAGTAATTGACATAGCCAAGGAAAAGGGCATTAAAGATGCAACTCGATATGTGGATGTGGTTACTACTGCCACTTTTGGACCCATGTGCTCATCGGGAGCTTTTTTAAACTTTGGCCATGCAGATCCCCCTATCCGTATGGCGGAAGTTTCACTAAACAATGTGACGGCTTATGCCGGCCTTGCAGCCGTTGATGTATATATAGGAGCCACAGAACCTTCAAAAGACAAGGGCATAGAGTACGGAGGTGCCCATGTAATATGTGATTTAATCGAAGGCAAAAAAATACATCTTAAAGCTACATCCCCAGGCACCGATTGCTATCCTAGAAAGGAAATCGACACATATATAACAAAAGATTCAATTAATGAAGCCTATCTATTTAATCCAAGAAATTGTTACCAAAACTACAATGCTGCCATCAACACTTCAGACAGAACCCTTTACACTTATATGGGAGTCCTGGGGCCCAATATGGCAAATATTAATTACTCTACTTCCGGTGAACTGAGCCCTTTGCTAAATGATCCTTTTCTAAGGACCATAGGCATTGGCACTAAAATCTTTTTGGCCGGAACAACTGGCTATGTATCTTGGCAGGGTACCCAGTTTGTAAATACAGTGGCGCGAACAGAAAAGGGCGTTCCCCTTTCGCCGGCGGCTACACTAGCAGTTATTGGGGATTTAAAACAAATGAAAGGTGAGTATATTAAACCGGCAGTATTTGAGAAATACGGAACTTCTCTGTTCGTAGGCATTGGCATCCCAATACCGGTCCTTGATGAAGATATGATGATGAATTTAGCCATTGAGAACAAAGACATATATACACAAATAATTGATTACAGTGTCCCCCGTAGGTCAAAACCAAGCCTTGGCAAAGTAAGTTACGCAGAATTAAGAAGTGGAACTGTAACTTTAGACGGCAAAAAAATTCCCACAGCACCACTTTCTAGCCTCAGCAAAGCCAGGCAAATCGCCGCAAAATTGAAAGAGTGGATACAAAATAACAAATTTACCTTGCAAGAGCCTATAAAGGCCTTTGATGGGGTTACTGGTTTAAATACTTTGGAAGAAATCCCTGAAAGGAGTTAAGCTATGAATAAAATACATGTGGATTTTAAAAAATGTGTTGATTGTGGAGCATGTACAGCCGTTTGTAACCCTAAAGCCCTAAGCCTTGACCCTATATCATGGGCTCTAATCTTTGACAGACAAAAATGTACCGGATGCAAGTTGTGCATTAAAGCCTGTCCTTTAAGGGCAATAAAGCTGTCAGCTAAAATTTCTTCAGCCGCAACTTAGATACAAAAAAATTTTTATTTTGAGGCAGGTAACATGATGTATCAAAGACGATTTTATAGAGATTACATGAAATCCCAAGGTCTTGTGAGATTCAATGTGAGGGAATTTGAATCAGATTTGGAAATCTTCGCGAAATGCAATCTGGAAAAGGAAGCAAGGAAGCAATTGAAAGAATGCAGAAGGGAGATTCAAAAATACATAGAAGTTCATCCAGAGTTTTTGACAAGCCTAGTACCACTAGAAGCCCAAGATGACGCTCCTGAAATTGTAAAAGATATGTGTCTTGCCGCGAAGGCCGTAGGGGTAGGTCCTATGGCTGCAGTGGCAGGAGCTATTTCCCAATATATGGGCAAGGCCTTAGAAAAGTTCACTGATGAGATAATCATCGAAAACGGCGGCGATATCTACATAAAAAATAGGACAGACAAGCGAATATTAATATATGCCGGCAATTCCCCCCTGTCCAATGAAATAGCACTCCTTATTCCAGGGAAAGATAAGTCAGTTGGAATATGCACCTCCAGCGGTAAAGTGGGCCATTCCCTAAGCTTTGGGAAGGCAGATGCAGTAGTAGTTGTATCAAGGGACACCCTTTTGGCAGATGCAGCTGCTACAGCAGTTTGCAACATGGTAAAAAATGTATATGACATTAAGGAAAGTATAGATTTTGCCAAATCCATTCCAGGCATTGACGGCATTGTGGTGATTATGGAAGATAAATTAGGCGCCTGGGGAAATATAAACCTGGTGAGTCCTTAATAATAAAACGGGGTTTGCCAAGCAAACCCCGTTTTATTATTACATGGCTACAAAGCGCCTTATCCGCTCATTTTCCATGCTTTCAAAGAACTCTTCTTTACTGCTTTCCTGGATAATCTGTCCCTCGTCTAAAAATATGATTCTAGTTGCTACTCTCTTTGCAAAATTCATATCATG
>JAMNZY010000161.1 GCA_023622055.1 Bacillota bacterium | reverse complement strand
CTGCCTGCCGTTTCTACGGTTATCCGAAGGAAGCTTTGCTACAGATGGATATGGGAGCAATTAATGTCTCTTCCAGCATAAATGGTGCCCAAGAGTGTATGGAAGCTTTTAAAAAAGGGTGCAATCCCTGTATTTGTGTCCATCGCCTGGCCAGTGGACAAGAGCGGTTTGTTGAGATATATTCATCCCCTGTAAATTATCTGGGGAGGATGTTGCTGTATATAATAGCCTTTGACATTACCTCGCGCTGGCAGACTGAAAGAGAATTAAAATTTTACCGGTACCTGTTCGAAAATTCATTGAACGAAATTTATATATTTCACCCCGAAACATTAAAATTTATTGCAGTAAACCGCGGTGCCAGGGAAAACCTGGGATATACCCAGGAAGAACTGAACGATATGACCCCCCTTGACCTGCAGCCGGAATTTGACCTGCAAAGTTACAGAGAACTCCTTGCTCCCCTATCTGAAGGGAAACAGGAACGCATTATTTTCAACACACTACACCGAAGGAAAGATGGTTCTCTCTATCCTGCAGAAGTTCACCTGCAGCTTGTAGAATTTATGAAAGAAAAAGTATATGTGGCACTTATAATTGATGTAACAGAGCACAGAGCGATGGAAAAAGAACTGCATGACTATTATCATGATTGACAGTAAAGGGAATGTAACTTTCTGGAATCCTGCGGCAGAACGGTTATTCGGTTACTCCAGGGAAGAAGTAATGGGTAAGGAACTGCACAGGTTGATGATACAAGATGAACGACTTTACGAAATGTATAAGGAGGCATTCAAGAGATTTCAATTAAGTGGAAAAGGAAGTGTTGCAGGAAAAACGATTGAACTGAAAACAAAACATAAAGATGGTCATGAGATTAATGTAGAACTCTCGCTATCTGCTGTAAGAATTAAGGATACCTGGCATGCATTAGGTATTGTGCGCGACATAAGCGAACGCAAAAAATATGAAGAATTGCTTTACCGGCAATCTATCACTGACCCTCTGACAACTATTTACAACAGGCGATTTTTTATGCAAATGCTGGAACAGGAGATGGAACGCACACGGCGGTACGGGAAGTCCTTTTCAGTCATTATGCTTGACCTGGACCATTTTAAGAAAATAAACGACCGCTTCGGCCACGCCGCCGGGGATAAGGTTCTAAAGAGTGTTGCTGATATGATAAAAGGGAGGATACGCAAAACAGACTGCCTGGCCCGTTGGGGTGGAGAGGAATTTATAATTCTTTTACCAGAAACTTCTGTGGAAGACGCAGCAAGTTTAGCCGAAGAACTTCGAGAACAGCTGAGCAGCATGACCATACCGGAAGTAGGGCGTGTGACAGCGAGCTTCGGTGTAGCAGGTTACAGATCATCGGATACAATTGATACCATCCTCATGCGGGCAGATAGCATGCTGTATGAAGCAAAAGATGCGGGAAGGAATTGTGTTAAAAGCCAGTAGAGATGGGGTGACGAGCTACGGGCTGCAAAGGTTTATTAATCACCACTCTGGTTTCCAACGAAAACAGCATTTTCTGTCTTTAAACGTACCTTGTAAAAGAGACCAAAAAAAGTATATCTAGAAAGGGGGACAATGAAAAGGCCGCTTTCTTTTTAAAGTTAAACGGTTCAAGGTGGCCTTCATAAAAGTGCATGGAAGAAAAAAATGATAAAAAATGCGTTCTTATAGTGGATGATTCCGCAATAATACGATTTATGGTCAAAGAGATATTGGAAGCAGAGGGTTATGATATTGAAACGGCCAGTACCGCTGAAGAAGCAATGTTAAAAATAAAAAAGAATAAAGAATTATTTGACCTGGTAATAGTAGATATCAATCTACCGCGCCAAGACGGTTTTGCACTTATGGAGAAACTAAAATCATGTTCTGAATATAAAGATGTTCCTGTGATGATACTAAGCGGAGATGCCACAGCTTCTTCAGTTATGCGAGCGATAGAAATGGGTGCAGTAGAATATCTTAGTAAACCATTTAGAACAGAGGAACTTGTAAAACGTGTAGAAAAACTAATAGGTCTCCCTGCAGCAAAAAATCTTTATTCAGAACTTCAAAGGTTGTTAAGAAGCGAAATAAACCGTGCCAAAAGAGGTAATCTAAATCTTTCTCTGGTTCTGACACAATGCGAAAAAAAGTTTAAGAATGAGATTTCAGGGATTGCAGAACGAATAAAGCAGAAAATTCGTGATATTGATACGGTATTTGATATTAACAGTAATACTCTAGCTTTAATCCTCCCACTTACAGGAGCTGATGGTGCAATGGTTGTGATAAAAAAAATTAAGGATAGATTGCCCGGTAAGTGGCATTTTGGTGTGGCTACATACCCTGATAATGGCAAAGATGAACAAGAACTGATTAATTTTGCAAAAGAGAGTCTGATAAAGGAAATATCACATTTAAAACCGGAGGCGGCTGAAATAAAGCAAATTTAAAATGATAAAACTTCTTAGAGTAATTTTAGAAACAGACAATAATTTCCTGTAAAAAACTAACAGACCCAATAGAAAATCAATAAAACCATACCTTTTACCAAAACAAGGAAGTGAAGAATAAAAAAACAAACAAATAGAAAAACATACCAAACAAAAATCCAAAAAGAGAATAACAATCTAACCCTTTAAATTTTTAAAAGATAAAACATGGAGAAAATATTTAACTTCGGGATTCAATACCATCCGCTTCAATTATGGGGGCGCTCAAAAAAAGTTAAGTATGATTACAAGTGGATGTTCGCAACAATCACAAGTATACTCAATAATATCTCATGATATCTATAAATATCAGCTATTTTTGCACCAGAGAGGAGTGAAGGTAAAAAATAATAGCCCTCTTTAGAGGGCTTGAGAATAAAGGAAACTGAGTTTCCGAAAATCTACATTAATAAATAAGACGTGCTATGAAAAGTCAATAGGCTAGAGCAAAAATTTCTTGACAATCACATAGAAATTCTGTTCACG
>JAMNZY010000037.1 GCA_023622055.1 Bacillota bacterium | reverse complement strand
CCTCTCCACAGCTTCTTTTACCACTCCGTACACGGCTTCCACATCATTGCCGTCTACTATAATGCCGGGGATATTGTAAGCTTTTGCTCTATCTGCTGCATTCTCAACAGCACTGGCCTTGCTAAAAGGAACTGACATGCCGTAAAGATTGTTTTCACATACATATACCACCGGCAATTTTTTAACTGAAGCCAGGTTTACAGCCTCATGAAAAGCCCCTTGACTTTCTCCAAAAAAGCACAAAGTTACCTTTCCATCATTTTTGAGTTTTGACGCCAAGGCAGCCCCTGTGGCAATGGGTATGCCTCCACCCACAATGCCGTTGGCACCTAAATTGCCCATTTCCAGGTCAGCGATATGCATTGACCCTCCTCTTCCTCTGCAGTAACCAGTTTCTTTTCCCAGCAGCTCTGCAAACATTTGGGGCAGTTTGCCGCCTTTAGCAATGCAGTGTCCGTGGCCTCGGTGGGTGCTGGTTATCATGTCTTTTTCATCCAAGGCTGCCACTGCACCTACAGCAGAGGCTTCCTGCCCTACAGATAAATGACAGGTCCCCCAAATGAGATTTGCTTTAAACAGCCTGTCTACTTCCAGCTCAAAATTTCTTATTTCCAGCATCTTACGATACATCCATAGTTTTTTATCTCTAGTTAGGGTCATAAGATCAGCTCCTTTAAATTTTTTAATCTGCTACTTAAACTTTAACAGAGATTTAGGTACGCAAACTCTAATTGTAACTAGAGGATTTACCACTTGACAAATTTTTACATCACAAGAAATGCTTACAAGTCTATATGCATCAGGAAAATTAATGTCTAAAAACTCTTGAAGTAATTTACATGCTAAAATTACACCTTTGCGGATTGCTTTTTCCAAGTTTTCTTCACTGGCTATCACCATCAATTCCTTTTCCGTTTCTACTATAGGGACATTTACATTAAAACCTTGAACTTTAGAAACCCGCAATTTGACCCGACCCGCTATTTCTATTCCCGACCCGCTTATTTCACCATCTGCCATACATGCATGAAGATCTCCTACGGCGACACCGGCTCCTTCTACATTGGCCGTAAAATATACTTTGCTTCCGGATTTTATATCTTTGACATCCATATTCCCACCGTGATCCCCTGGGAAAGTCGAGCGTATTCTGCTTATTGAAGAAACTCCGATGACTCCTATCATTGGTTCAACAGTTAAATGAATTTTGTCTGAAAAAATTGCTTTATTCTTTTTTATGGGTATTATTTTTGTATCAGGTTCTGTTATTAAATCTCCAAGTATACCGTGGCCCGGAGAAGTTATCATTACGCCATATGAATTTAGCTGAATATCTAGTATTTCAATGCATATGAAATCTCCCGGCTGCACACCTTCCACAAAGATAGGACCAGTAGCAGCATTTTTTAAAGTGTCGTCGATATTTGGTCTCAAATCATCTTTAGATTGTATTTGCCCAAAATAACAGTCATTGGTTTTTACCCAAAATTCTTCATTTAACTTCACAGAAGCTCTGGGTTTGTTTTGTACATCAAAATAGAAAATAGCATTGTTTTTCCCAATAACTTTCATGCACAAAACCTTCCAATCAATCCTAACTAATCTTCAGTATGCTATGTTTTTATATTTGCAAATTGTGTGCCAAGTATTGGCAGGTTTTGTTGGGAAATTGCAAAATTCTCAAATTACCTTATCCTGCAATCTGCGAAGTTGTAAAATTAGTGAGTCTTCATCCAGTTCCACCATATCATACGTCAGTGTTTGGCCTTTCTTTACATCTGTTTTTAATTTTACCTTTGAACTTACCAACCCTAATGGCAAGGCATTATCTTTTCTTGCATTAGCGTAGGTGTCTATTACACCATATACTGTATATCCTCCTATGCCGTCTAAATACTCACCTGCTTTTAGATCCTTCTTTGCCACTGCAACGGTTTCAGACACCGGTACACCCATTGGCGCTATAGTTGGTTCACGGTATATATATGCCCGTGCTGCAGATAAAGGCGTTTCAATGCTGGTAAGATGATATGGCCTGTACAAAACATAGTTCGGCCCTTTACCCATTGAAAGATAAGCCATCTCTTCTTTCACCGCAGGCAGATGGGTAGTAACTATAACAAAAACTCCTGGTGCAACTCCGTCTACGTATTCTACAACTTTATACCTTTCCAAAATGCCTCCTTGTTCCTTAAGACTAAAAAGTTTTGGCAATTCTTCAACCGATGCTTTAGGGCCTATTAAGCCTTTTTTAGTTGGTAAAAATCCCGTTGCATTGGATACACATGTCATTTCAACCATGGTTTTAGTTCCATCTATAAAAGAAGTCAACATTTTTGGATTCATATTGTATGTCAATGCTTTTTCTCTAGCTGTATCAGGTGTTGCTTCCACATTTAGGGGATTGTTTTTACCTTTACCTACAACTAAAATCTCAAATCCCAAGGCATCCACAAAATCGTATAACTCTTTTATGGCACCAGGTTCATCACCTGCAGAAACTGTATATACTACTCCGGCACTGTCGGCCATCCTTTTTAGTATGGGGCCTATAGTCACATCCGTCTCTACATTGAGCATTACTATATGTTTGCCATTGTAAATTGAATCAAAAGCAATCCTTGCACCGGTTTCCGGAACTCCGGTAGCGTCAATTACTACGTCAACAGGTATGGATTTGGTAACCACATCAAGATTATCAGTTATGACATACTTTCCTTTTTGTATGCTCATCTCAGCTTCTGAAGGTTTGCTGGCAAAAGTAATATCCTCAGTTTTTATACCCGCAAGTTCATATGCTTGTTTTGCCCTCTCCACATCCAAGTCAGAAATTATTACAGGTCTAATGCCCTTCATGCAGAACATCTGGCTTACCATGCCTCGCCCCATTTGCCCTGCACCAACGATACCAATATTGATTTTTTTTCCTTGTTCCTCTAGCTCCATTAGTTTAATATTCATGTTAAGCATATATAACATCTCCCTCTATAATTTTTTTTGTTTTAAATTTCCATAGAAATCTATAATTAAATGACAATTTTGTAGAGCATTTTACACATCAGCACTTTTTATGGCAATGGTATCCCCTTCGGCTATCAGGGGTAGTTTTTCGCCTTCTAAATGTATATCTCCCGGCAATTCCGGCGACGTTCTTGCATCAAACTTAAGACAAACATGCCCGATGATATTTAAGTTTCTGTTCGCAAGTTCCCCAACAGCTGTAACAGTATATACTGAATCGCCTAGAATTATAGAATCTCCTTTTGTTACATCTTCTGTGAGAGTTCCTCCTGTATGTACAATGGCTATTTCTTGAAGTTCTTTTGGCGCCGTGCTGTCAAATAACACCACAATACCTTGTTGCAGCAACTCTATGGCCAGCTCCCCTATGGCTAAAACTTTTGCTTTATATTTGTCCATATAATCACTCCTTTGAATACAAGTTGTAAAAGTATTCTGCCGCAATGCTATTGCGGCAGAATACTGTGTGTATCATGTATATAAGCCAATACTGAAAAGATAGGCAATTAATACTGCAATCGGGCCTGTTATCAATCGGGATATAAGTATAGCTCCCACACCTACTTCTACAGTTTCAGGTTTAGCTTCTCCAAGGCTCAACCCTACAGGAATAAAGTCACATCCTACTTGGGGATTAATGGCAAACAGCGCTGGAAGAGCAAATTGTGGTGGTATGTTGCCTTTACCTATTTCCACACCCACCAATACACCAACTACTTGCGCAATCACAGCTCCAGGCCCCAAAAGAGGAGAAAGTATGGGTATTGCACATACGATTGAAATGAGAAGTAAACCCGGCAGGGTTCCAGCCATAGGCGAAATTATATTTGCTATCCAGTTGCCTACGCCGGATTTTAATATGATTCCGATGAGTGTAGCAACAAAAGCTATAAATGGAAGAATGTTTTTTATAACCTGTTCAATGGTTTCACGGCCGGATTGATAAAATATGCCGACTACTCCTCCCATACCTCTTCCTATTCTCTCTATAATTCCCATTTTCCGATCATCGCTTGTTGCCGTTGCCTTTGTTACTTGTTCAGTTTCGGCTTCTTGAACAACTTTGGATTCTGCTTCTATGTATTCAGCATCTTGTTCAGACAAAACAGATATATTTTCAGGTTTTACACCTGAAACATAAATGTCTTCAGTAATATACTGAGCCAACGGCCCCACTTGACCTACTGGTGTCAGATTTATAGTTGGGATGCGCTTCTTAGGATACACACCGCAACGAGCAGTTCCTCCACAATCTATAATCACACAGCATATCTGTTCGTCGGGCACCGAGGACTTAAAGCCATCAAAGGCTGTACCGCCCGTAAGTTCTGCAATGCGTTTTGCTATCGGGTCAATTCCCCCACCTGTTACTGACACTATTTTGTCTCTGCCTTTTTCTGGTTTAATAATGAGGGGCCCACCCCAACCACTTGGTCCTTTTTCTACTTTTACAGCTCTATAAGTCATATTAATTCCCCTCCTAAATCAAGTCTCTCTGTCTCATCATTCTGATGGTAAGAGTTTCAGTGACAATCCCACGTATTAGTATCACAATGACACCTACGATGAAATATCTAATTGCCAGTTGACCTAAAGGTAAACCTAATTGTTCTATTCCTTGTGCTATTCCCATATATACAAATAGTTCTGCAGGATTGGCATGTGGGAATAAACCTACAATGGGATGAACAAAGGAAACGGCTGCATCATAAAAAGCGGGTTTGTATTTTTCGGGTAAAAAACGTCCAAAGGTATAAGCCATAGGGTTTGTCAAAAAGAAAACAGCTAGAACAGGCATGACAGTATAACGCAAAAGCATATATTTTCCTGCTGTTTGAGCAATATTGTTGATTCTTTCCTGTCCTACAAATTTTATCAGTGCATTGACAGCAGTCATCAGTGTAATTAGTGTAGGTAAAATACCACCTGCAAGGCCTAAGAAGGTGTTTCCGCCTTCCTGGAATAAACCGATGAAAGATTGAGCAAGATTAGCCAATACATCCATTTACAAATTACCTCCTCTAAAAATTAATTTTGAAATAGTTTTAATTAAAGTAAAGAATTCCCCCTCCTTTCTTACCGACTTTTACGAAGATTCTAAAGATGATATTGCCTTTACAATAGCCGTTTTTGTTTGTTTCTTCATATCCTTTATTATTGCTTCAACATGCTCTATATTCTGATTAATTAAGGCATGAAAGGGCACAAATCTTGCGAAGACTGTCGTCCCTGACATTATTTGTGCATCGGTGATTAAATTTTCATCATTTATACAAAGCATCACTATTACGCCTTTTCCAAAGCGGCCCTTCACAGTGCCAACTCCGACTTTACCCTTTGTTCTCATTTCGTTAAGTTTACTTTGAAAATTTTTAATTTGAAAATACACTAATACACCTTGTAAAATCCAAGCTGCAGCTGCAAGCCACAATACCTTTATCAACACGAGTTTTCCCCCTCAGGATAATTTGCTATTGATTTAAAAGAAATTCAGCAGTTTTTTCGTCTGTCACAAGCACATTGATGTATCCACCTTTAAGAGCAGCAAGAATAGCCTCTTGCTTTTCTACACCGCCGGCAACTGCAACAACATTCGGTATAGCCTTTAATTTATCTACAGTAATGCCAATTACCCTTTGATTTAATTCGGTTGGGCACACATTGCCATCACTGTCTAAGAAAATCCAGCATATATCAGAGACTGCATTTGCCTTTTTTAAGGCATTGAGCTCTTTGTCTGTATAGTATCCTGTCTGTCTGATAGTAGAACTTTGAGCTGAAGGTGATCCAATACCTATAACGGCAATATCAGACTTAGCCGCCAGTTTTAAAATTTTATTTATATTTGTATCTGATATAAATGTTTGTTTAACTTTAACACTATCAACAACAACCGGCGCATGAAGTAACTGGCCTTTTCCACCAAAGGCCTTGGCTAAATTTATTGTAATAGCATTTGAATGTACATCCAGCTTAGTCTGGCCTACTCCGCCAACTAAGGGGACAAAAGTTACATTTTTTGAAATGTTTCTTATGTACTTTGGTATAAGTGCCAAAGTTGTTCCCCAAGAAACTCCAACGATATCTTCATCTTTTATGGTCCTAGTTAAATAATTTGCAGCAGCTTCAGCTAAAAGATGTTTTAAGGCGTCAGATTCCTCAAAAGGGGCAATAATTGCCTCTCTTAAATTGAATTTTTTTTCTAAAGCATCTTCAAGTTTTGTAAAGCTGCCTTCATATCGGATTTTGATTTCCACTATGCCATTTTGTCTTGCCTTTTGCAACATTCTAGACACTGAAGGGCGAGATACTCCGAGTTTATCTGCTATTTCCTGCTGAGTCATATTTTCGTCATAATACATATACGCTACCTTAACTAATATCCTTTTATCATTTGGCGTCATGATTGTTTCTCTCCTTATGTTGAACAATTGTTCAAGCATACGTCGTTTGTTCATATTTATTATAAATAGTTAATTTCGATTTGTTAATAATTGTTACTAGTTTCACAAAATTCTATTCTGTACAAAAATTTAAAGAGGCCTTTGCTTGTCAAAGGCCTCTTTAAATTTTAAATTGCTTAAGTGTTGCAAGCTCGAATATTAAATTTTAGTATTATCATTTAACCGAATAGCTGCATAATTTTAAGGAGAATCCAAGTTAAGGGATTAGCGCCGTCGCAGATACTGGAAATGCTAGTGGCACCTTCAGGGAATTGGAATGCTGCATCAATGGCTGCTTGAGTATGGAGCGGTGCAACATTTGTTGCAATTAGTAATCCTACGGCAATTACCAATGCTCCGATAATTACGGATCTGAATACATTTCCTCTACATATGGGAGCAACCATGGCTACCATGAAAGGTATTGTTGCCAAATCGCCAAAGGGTAAAACCCTGTTGCCAGGCACTATTACCGCCAGTACAATGGTTATCGGAACCAGAATAAGGGCTGTGGCAATGGCTGAAGGATGCCCGGTAGCTACTGCTGAATCCAGGCCGATGTAAAATTCTGTACCTGCAAACCTCTTTTGCATAAACTTTTTAGCTGCTTCTGAAACAGGTATTAAGCCTTCCATAAGTATCTTAACCATTCTCGGCATTAAAAACATGACTCCTGCCATTGACATTCCTAGATTCAATGCATCTTTAATATCATATCTTGCTAATAATCCTATTATAATTCCTATAATTAAGCCCACTATAGTTGGTTCTCCAAGGACTCCAAATCTTTTGCTGGCAGTTTCAGGATTAATTTCTATTTTATTAAGTCCGGGTATCTTATCAAATAATTTGTTTAGCGGTATTGCAATAGGTACATATGCCGCAGAAAAACCGTGTGGCAGTGAGATTCCAGGCAGACCATAGAATTCCTGAACTATAGGCGCCGTCCAATCACCAAGTTTAAGAACTATTGCGCAATTTATTGCAGCGGCTATCATACCCAAAGTTAAATTTCCCGTAGCTGCTGTCACCAAAGCTCCGGTAAAGGCAAAATGCCAGTAATTCCAAAGGTCAACGTTAACCGTCTTTGTTGTCCTAGTAAGAAGCATGATTATATTTACAGCTAGACCAATCGGGATTACCAGAGCACCGACTCTTGATGCAAAAGCGATTGCAGAAGCTGCAGGCCAACCTACGTCAATTACATCCAACTGTAAACCTGCATTCTTAACCAAAGCTTCCGCTGCAGGTCCCAGGTTGCTAGATAAGAGACCGATGACCAGGTTTATACCTATAAATCCAATACCAATTGTTACACCAGCCCTGAGTGCCCTACCGGGCTTTTCACCAAATATCATACTTAGTATGAAAATTAGTATAGGTAACATAACTACAGCGCCTAAATCGAGAATAGCATTAATAATAGACATAATGCACATCCCCTTTCTCTTTTAAAATGAATATTTTCATTTTAAAAAATTACTTTTTCAGCTCTTCTGCTATCTGTTTTAAAACCTCTTCCTCGCCTATACCAGTAATAAAAGGAAGGCCGTTGATTACCGGAACGTCTGATTTTTTACCAAGAACAGTGGTTGTCACTATCAGATCAGCTCCGTGAATATAAGCATCAAGTTCTGACACTTTGCATTGAGTAATTAATGCATCGATTCCTTCCCGTTTGCATAAGTTTTCAATTTTGTCCGCAACTACTGTGGAAGTGGCAATTCCAGTTCCGCAAGCAATGACTATTTTTTTCTTATTCATATAACTCTCCTTTCCATCAATTAAGGTTTACGCAGCTCTTTTTGAACTCTTTCCTACCTCCCTTCATAATAGAATCTAATCTTCATCATCTTTATTTAGCAGAGAATTTAATATGTCAACCAGTTCCTTTTCACAATTAATACTTATTAGTTTGATAAGAAGTTCTTTTGCCTGGAAAATGGACACTAGTTTTTTTAAAATATTTACTTGCACCTCAGGTTCCTTTATGGCAAGCATAAAAAGCAGCTTCACGTCAATTTCCTGCTCCGGATTACCCATCACGTTAAATTTGACAGGGTCTTTCAAAGTTGCCACGGCAATTCCTGGTTTTAAAACATGTTTGGTATCAGCATGAGGAATTGCCACACCCACTCCATTAGTTGGCAAGCCTGTGGGATACTCTTCTTCTCTATTTAAAACAGCCGGAAGATAGCTTTCCTTAACATAGCCTTTGTCAATTAATCTGTTTGCCATCACTGTTAAAACTTTAGTTTTATCAACATTCTCAAGATTTAGCATAATAATATCTGCATTTATTAGCGTTGTCTGTTGCATGATATTCCCCCTCTAAAATTGAATTAATTTTTAATTTAGTGTAATAAAACTACCCAATATCTCTATCTAAAAATCTAAGCAAGTTTTGTTCCAACTTGCGGCAGTTTTAGTTATAGATCAAAAAATATTCTAAAATGCTGCTTCTAACCTCTGCTTCATTGCTACAACACTTAAGTTTATTTATAAATTCTGTATTTTTAATTAATGCGTATAACTGTCTTATTATATCTTTGGAATCCTCCTTTAATGCCAGCATGAAAACACAATCTACCACAATTTCGTTCCACCAAGGTATTGGCTCTTTAAATATTGCAATGCCAATGGCAGGCTTTATGACATTTTCAGGTCTTCCGTGAGGGATGGCGATTTTATTTATAACTGCAGGCCCCATGGCTTCTCTTTTGTAAATATCAAGTAAAAATTGCTCCTTTACAAAGCCATTGTCTATTAAAGCTGCTACCATATCGTCTAAAACATCGTTTTTCGTATTGCAGTTGGGATTCATAAGTATAATTTTTTCGGAAAACACTTCAATTAGACTGTTGTAGTTGTTATTTTCTATGGTTTTCTGTGTTTTATCAACTTTTGTGATTTCCCTTAGCTTCTCTATGCCGGAACCGCTGATTAACTCTTCTAAAGAAATGAAAGGTATAGAACCGCTCTTCGGATCTACACTGCCCACAATAGCAGAAACAATATACTTTTCTCTAATTTTTTCTATCTTTTCATATATATCCTCATTATCCATAATCCCCAAAGGAATAATCTGTACCTTTTCTTTAATACCTGGCAACATCCTCTCGATGAGATTTTTTATTCTTATGGCCGTTCCTTCCCCAGTTATGCATAAAGTTAGGATTACCCTTTTGTCTTTTGGTAACTTTGATGCTACAAATCTCCCTAAACCCACTTTGTCCTTATCTATGCTCTCTACAATTTCATCTAAAGTGGTATCCGGTAAAATAGCCCGCCTTAAAGCTTCCAGCACCATTACCGTATCAACTCTGCCAACAGTCTTTGTCTGTATGCCGGTTCGTTTAGTGATTATTTCGCCAAAAGTTATGAGGGAGCCCATGTCCACAAGAAGTAATACTCCTTTACCCTCATCTACTTTCGATACAACTTCAATGGTCCTTTGTAGTGCTGATTCTGGTTTTTCATCTAGAGACATTTCTATCCCCACGGCGTGATTTACACCTAGCAGTCGGTTTGCAACTTCTGCCATACCTTGAGCAACTCTACCGTGGGAAAGGACCACTACTCCCACTCTACCCTTTTTCACATCAGAGGGTTTTGTAATTGTCCTTAAATACATAGCAATAAAGCCAATCTCGTCTTTAGGGATTTTATATCCTGTCAATACTTCTATGTACTCTACCATTTCTCTTGCCACACTGTACTCCAGCTTGTATTCCCTCATGACTTTTTCCAATTGGGGGTTCACAATGGGCTTACCTTTTTGAATTCTCTCTAGTGTTGCACTTAAATGCACTGCCAGGCAGTAAAAAAGGTGCTTATCTACTCTTCCAAGGCGTTTTTCTGCTATTTCCGTCACCTTTTCTGCCAACTCAATTATATTTCTGCCCACTATTCCTTCCAAGTCTTGCTTTGCCAAGGTTTTATGACTGCTCTCTACCCGTTTTATAAGTTGCTGAAACTTTACTTCCAATTCTCCTCCTATCACTCTGTTTATGACATCTTGGCTTAAGCCCTCCAGTTCCAGTTCTTGAAACCTCTCTTCAATATATTGATAGATTTCCCCTGGCAATGTATATAGGTCTTCTTTTGGTTCCATTCTCAATTCAATTTGCCCAGGTCTTGCTATCAAGTCACCTTTTAATAGAGTTTCAACTTCCGGTTTGCGGTTTTGTATCTTGAGCAGTCCTCTTCTAGCATGGGCAGGTAAATCTATCAAATCCACTTCCACATAATCCTTTTGCTTGCCTACGAAAGTTAAAAAACCTCGAGCACAGGCCACTTGTATGTCACTTCTAAGTTGCCCTATATTTCCGGGACAATCATAGAGTAAAAGGGCCCTTAAAGCTTCTTGGGTTGCTTTTACTTGAACGCCTATTCTATCTGCTTCTTTATGGAAAAAATCTTTTATCATATGGTATCTCTCGTCTAGAGGCCGTGTGGCAAGGGACGGAAGCTCTATTATCATAGGTATTCTTCGACGGAAAGTTAAGAGGAGAGATGACTCTATATCTTCTGTAGTAGCAGCTATTATCATAACATTGGCTGTTCGCTCTGTCTCCGTTTCCCCCATCCTGCGAAATTTTCCCTTGTCAATTAAAAAATATAGCAGTTCTTGGCCCTCAGGGGGCAGTCGATGTACCTCGTCTAAAAAGAGTATTCCGCCATCAGCTTTTTCCACTAGTCCCTCTTTTGCGACTACAGCGCCGGTGTAGGCTCCCTTTACATGGCCGAATAATTGTGACAATAAAAGTTGGGGATTTTCAGCATAGTCTGCACAGTTAAAAATAATAAAGGGGGCATCTTTCTGAAGAATTCCTGTTTCTACAGCAAATTCATACATGGCTTCTGCCAGATTGCTCTTTCCTACTCCGGTTGGCCCCAATATTAAAGTATGCAAGCCATTGGGGGGATACAATATGGCAGCTTTGGCCTGTTGAATCTGAGGCTTTAGACTCCCATCAAAACCTATGATCCTCTTAAAAGCAGATGATTCTTCGGGAATTTTTGGTATATTTTGTGAGGTGAGATCAGTTTCTTGATTAAACCCTTCTGAGATTTCAAGTCTATTCCCTCTAATTTCTTTAGCCATTTGAGATATGAGATACCTTGATACATTAAACCCAGAATCTTTTATTGCCTTTGTAAGTTGCCTATTTGAAATATTTGGGTTTTCCGAGATGATTTTCTTTATTTCTCTTTCTAAATAAGGTTTCCGCCTC
>JAMNZY010000147.1 GCA_023622055.1 Bacillota bacterium | reverse complement strand
GACAATAATAAAATCGTGGGAATCATCACAAGAAATGACCTGGCCAAAAGTTTGGCACGGGGTGTTGATTTAGAGACTGAGATTAAAGAAATAATGACAACTGATGTAATTTTTATGCATCCTGACAAACCACTGCTTCAAGCTCGAAGTGAAATGCGTAATTTTGCCATTAGCAGGGCTCCGGTTTTAGATGATGATGGACAGCTGCTAGGTCTACTTACCGGGAAAGGCATATGTGACACTTTTTCAGCGCAGCTGGAAAAAGTAGTGAATTTTCAAAGTTTGATTATGGACAATGTAAAAACAGCTATATGTATATTAAATGATAAGTGTGAGATATTAGCTTACAATAAAGCATTTAAAGAGTTATTTAAACCTTCTAAGATTTTTAAGTTATCGCCTCATCACTTTTTACCTGGACAACTGGCAGACAAAATAAAAAAAGGTGAAACCCTTCTTGATGAAATCTATTTTGAAAATAAAGATGGTCGAAAATTTCTATTAAAGACTTGCCCCTTTAACTTTGATGACAAATTATGTGGTCTGATAATGAATATAGAAGAGATTTCAGATGTGATAAATCTCCTGACAGAGTTGGAAAAAGTAAATCACAGGATGCTGTTTTTAGAAAGACAACTAGGTAATACTGAAGAACAAACAGCTTTTGGAAAGTTAACTAGCAAAAACCCCAAAATGATTGAAGTAATTGAACTGGCCAAAAGATCTGCTCCAACTGATGCTCCCATTTTGATAAAAGGCGAAAGCGGAACCGGCAAGGCCATGCTTGCTGCCACAATACACGAATATAGTGACAGGCGCAAAGGACCCTTTGTTAGGGTAAACTGTGCAGCTATTCCAGTGAATATTTTTGAAAGTGAACTTTTTGGTCTCGAGATGGGAGACTTTAAAAAAGCAACTAGTTCTGGCAAGATAGGCCTTATAGAACTGGCAAATAAAGGCACCATATTCTTTGAAAACATACATGATATGCCTATAAATATACAGACAAAACTTGAAAGCTTTATAAAAAATAAAACTTTCTATAAAACCGGCAGCAATACTCCCGTAAAAACCGATGTGAGAATAATAGCTGCCACTGACAAAGACCTTTCCAGTTTAGTAGAAAAACATAAGTTTTCCAAAGAATTATATGAGTATATCAATATAATCTCTATGGAGATCCCGCCCCTTAGAAATCGCAGTGAGGATATTATAGACATCGTAAAAGGCTTTGTAGGAGAATTTGAGCAGCTTCACAATAAAACAGTGGAAAATATTGATTCAGAAGTACTAAAAATTTTTATGGACTACAATTGGCCAGGAAATATAAGGCAATTAAAAAATGTAGTGGAGAGATTGGTAATTCTGTGTGAAAACGGGACAATTACAAAGGAATGTTTACCAGAATACATTAAACAAGAAAACACCTCTCAACCCACTTTACAGGATATCAATGATTTAAACCAGGCATCGGACATGGCAGAAAAGCAAGTGATAATAGAGGCTTTGAAAAAATGCTCTTACAACAAGACAAAAACTGCAGAGTTTTTAAAGATTTCCAGGAGCACCTTGTACAACAAAATGAGAGAATACAATATCCAGCTGAATTAATAGGTTTTTGATATAAGAAGACTCCTAGTTCTCATTGAACTAGGAGTCTTTCTTTTTGCAAAATTTATTCACCCATAAACAATGCCATGTCTTCTTCCACTGTTCTAATTCCGGATATTCCAAAGTTTTCTACAAGAACTTTTGCCACATTTTCTGATAGGAATGCTGGCAGTGTAGGCCCAAGGTGAATATTTTTCACGCCTAAATAGAGCAGTGCAAGGAGTACTATAACTGCTTTTTGCTCGTACCAAGCTATATTGTATGCAATAGGCAGCTCATTGATGTCATTTAACTGGAAAATCTCCTTGAGCTTTAATGCAATTAGTGCCAGTGAATATGAATCGTTGCACTGCCCTGCATCTAAAACTCTGGGTATGCCATTGATATCCCCTAAATCCAGCTTGTTGTAACGGTATTTTGCACAACCGGCGGTAAGTATAACTGTGTCCTTTGGAAGCTTTTTAGCAAACTCAGAGTAGTATTCCCTGGATTTCATACGGCCATCGCAGCCGGCCATTACGAAGAATTTCTTAATGGCACCGGATTTTACCGCATCCACGATTTTATCTGCCAAAGCAAAAACTTGAGCATGAGCAAAACCGCCTACAATTTGGCCATTTTCAATTTCTTTTGGAGGATTTAATTTTTTTGCCATTTCAATTATAGGTGAGAAATCCTTTTTGCCATTTTCATCAGCTTCTATGTGTGTGCAACCAGGAAAACCTGTTGGGCCTGTAGTAAAAATCCTTTCCCTTACTTT
>JAMNZY010000182.1 GCA_023622055.1 Bacillota bacterium | reverse complement strand
ATGAGTGGCAGTCCTATAATTCAAAACGGTTATATAGTTGGTGCAGTAACCCATGTATTTGTCAATGATCCCACAAAAGGGTATGGCATTTTTATTGAATGGATGTTAAATGAAATAAATAATGTAAACAACCGTGAAAAAATTTAATAAAAAAACAAAATTTGGTATACAAGGAGGAAAATTCCATAGTTTGTCGAATTAATCATTTGTTGGAAAAATAAAACAGGGGGGTCTTTCATGTTAGAAGAAGCAAAAATAAAATTGTTAATTGTTGACGACAACAAAGAGTTTTGTAATTTAGTGGTGGAATTTTTTGAAAGCCAAGAAGACATCGAAGTAGTGGGAGTAGCTCATGATGGATTAGAGGCACTGGAAAAAATTGATCAGTTTGAGCCTGAAGTGATGATACTAGATTTGATTATGCCTAATCTTGATGGTTTAGGGGTAATAGAGCGGTTGTCAAATAAATCTGATAGACCAAAAATCATAGTCCTTTCGGCAGTAGGGCAAGATAAGATTACACAAAAGGCAATTACTTTAGGTGCAGATTACTATATAGTAAAACCGTTTGATTTAAATATATTGGTGGATCGTGTAAGGCAGATGGTGGATATAGATACAGATTTTATGCAGCCAATACAGAAAAAGGATACAAGTAATGCTACAGACCAAAAAAATAACCTAGAAGCACAAATTACTAATATTATTCATGAGATAGGCATTCCAGCCCATATAAAAGGTTACTTTTATATTCGTGAAGCCATTTATATGGTTATAAACAATGTGGAGCTGCTGTCTGCTGTGACCAAGGAGTTATACCCAAGTATTGCAAGCAAGTACAATACAACACCTAGTAGAGTTGAAAGGGCTATTAGACATGCTATAGAAGTAGCATGGAGCAGAGGCTCTGTAGAAACCCTCAACAATCTCTTCGGATATACTACTACAAAAGACAGAGGAAAACCCACAAATTCCGAGTTTATCGCTTTGATTTCAGACAAGTTGAGAATGCAGCTCAAAGTTGGATAAGTAAAGGGCTTAATCAATAGTCTATTAACTGGTATTGACATAAACACCTGATTCAACTTAAAAGTGAATCAAGGTGTTTTTCTTTTATTGAACCTTGTGCCAATTGAATTTCAGAAGCAATTAAATCTTTAAGGGTGCTGTGAAATTTAATTTTTTCATTGAAAAATTCCTTAATTTCCCAGGCTTTTCCCATTACATAGAGCTTATCTTTAGAAACCATGTATTCCATCTTTACCTCTCCTTAAACTTGTCTTAAAATATTATATGTAGAAGGATTAAAAATATGTTAATCAGGAGCTGAAACAAATAATGGAATTTTACGAAACCACACTTAGCTCAAAGGAGATTTTTTCTGGGAATCTGTTAAAACTCCGTGTAGACCAAGTATTATTGCCAAATGGGAGAAAATCTACAAGAGAAATAGTTGAGCACCCTGGAGCTGTTGCTGTAGTTGCCATTACCGATAATGATGAAATTCTGATGGTGAGACAATATAGAAAAGCTATAGAAAGAGAATTACTTGAAATACCCGCAGGGAAACTTGAAAAAGGCGAACCAAAGGAAACATGTGTAAAACGTGAATTAATGGAGGAGACAGGCTACTATCCCAACGAACTTAAGCACTTAACAAGTTTTTATACTTCGCCGGGTTTTTCAAATGAAATAATACACTTGTTCTTAGCTAAAAATCTGATTAAAAAGACGAGAGATGCTGATTTTGACGAATATTTACAGGCTGAAAAGATAACTATTGAGGAAGCGTTAAAAAAAATCCAAAGTGGTGAAATAGTTGATAGTAAAACTATTACAGGCCTACTTTTAGCATTTTTTCTAATCAAAGGTGATTTATAATGGAATATTTTGCAGACTTACACGTTCACATAGGTCAAGCTAAAAATCAGCCTGTTAAGATTACTGCTTCCAGAAGGTTAACTCTCCATAATATCTATGACCATTGCATTAACAAAAAAGGTATTGACATTGTGGGAATAGTGGATTGTGCTTCACCGTTTGTCCTTGAAGAAATACGAGAGCAATTAGAAAATGAAGAAATCATTCCCTTACCGGGGGGAGGGGTCAGGTACAAGGATAAACTTACAATAATTTTTGGAGCAGAAATTGAGACTACAGAGGTAAAGGGAGCTGCTCACAGCATAGCTTTTTTTCCTTCTTATGAACAAATTAAAGATTTTTCAAGGATAATGTCAGAATATATAACAAATATCAGATTAAGTACACAAAAAGCTTCCCTTTGTGCCAAAGATTTGTTTAAAATTGTGAAAAGCTTAGGTGGTGAGCTAATTCCAGCCCATGTGTTTACACCATTTAAAAGTTTTTACGGAAGCTGCTATGATAGACTTTCTTATGCTTTTGAGGATGAGTTAGACAAAATTATATCGGTGGAATTAGGCCTCAGCGCAGATACAGATTTTGCCGATACCATAAGGGAACTTGCGACAAAATCATTTTTAACCAATTCCGATGCCCATTCCTTGGAAAAGATTGCTAGGGAATACAATAAAATGGAATTGGAATTTCCCGACTTTAAAAATGTTATTTCGGCGCTAAAGGGACATGAAAATAACTATATTGTTTCAAATTATGGTTTAGACCCTAAACTTGGGAAATATCACAGGACATTTTGTCCTGCTTGCAACTATGTGGCCCACGAAACTTCTCCAGTTGAAAAATGCCCTAATTGTGACAATGAAGGAATAACTCTTGGAGTTTTTGACAGAATAGCCCTCATTGCAGACTTTAGCACTCCTATTCATCCAGAAAATAGGCCATTATACCATTACCAAGTGCCCCTGGAGTTTATTCCTGGAATTGGCAAAAAAACTCTGGAAAAGCTGATCTTAAATTTTGGAAGTGAAATGAATGTTATCCATTATGTTGATAGAGCTCAATTAACTGAGGTTGTTGGAGAACAAATAGCCACAAATATTATACTTGCCAGAGAAGGGAAACTCAGCTTTAAAGCGGGTGGTGGAGGTATTTATGGAAAGGTCATAGATTAAAATGTATAATCTCGTCCCCTCCGGCATAGAATTTTCTATGGAAAATATACGGAAGGTGGACTATCCCTATGAATTTTTTCCCCAAAATACTGACTGAGTACTTTAAGAGAAATATAATTCAGTATATCTTTTTAAGTATCATATTAATTATTGGAATTGTTTTAGGCAGCATAACAGTCAATTTTATTTCTGATATGCAATCAGAAAATATTCAAAGTTTTATTAAAGGCTTTTTAGCAAATGTCAACGGTATTTCAGTGGATTACTCTTCCGTCTTTTACATATCACTTTCCAATAACATAAAAACTGCTGTCTTGTTGATACTGCTAGGTCTTTCAGTAGTAGGCATTCCATTTATACTAGGTATTATTTTTTTTAGGGGATTTATTCTGGGATTTACTGTGGGTTTTTTAATAGAGGATTTAGGGTCCAAGGGTTTAATTTTATCGGTGCTATCCATTCTCCCCCAGAATTTAATCATATTGCCATGCATAATTTCAATTGGTGTGACTGCATTAACTTTTGCCACCACAGTTATTAAAAACAGACTGAAAAATTACCATGAAAATTATACGCAGATGATAAGTGGATATATACTGCTCAATCTGTTCTTTAGTTTTTTGCTTGTAATATCAGGATTAATCGAAGGATACATTTCCCCAATGTTTATCAAATTATTTTCCAACTATTTTAGTATTTAGTTTTGGAGTTTTTGGAAAATAAAATATAAATCTATGGGAAAAGGTAATTCAAGCAGGAGGAAATATAATGAACGAGCTTTTAAGCAGTTTTCTTGAGTATTTGTCAGTGGAAAGAGGATTGGCCAAAAATACAATAGTTGCTTACAAACGAGATCTGAAAAGTTATATCACTTATCTGCGGACCAAAGACATAACAGATATAAACTCTTCAAATAGAGCAATAATAGTTGCTTATCTACTTGAGATGCAAAAAAAGGGAAAGGCCAGCAGCAGCATTTCTAGAGCATGTGCTGCAATAAAGGCCTTTTATCATTTTTTGTTCAGAGAACATATTATCAGGGAAGATCCAACAGTTGATTTAGACACTCCTAAGCTGGAACAAAGATTGCCAAAAGTTTTAAATACCCAAGAAGTGAAAAAGCTATTGTCACAGCCAGATACTTCAAATCCATTAGGTATAAGAGATAAGAGCATGCTAGAGTTGCTTTATGCTACAGGAATGAGGGTGTCAGAATTAATATCTTTATCAATTGAAGATGTTAATTTAGAAACAGGTTTTTTGCGTTGCATGGGCAAAGGCTCTAAAGAACGAATAATTCCTGTAAGCTCTATAGCACTGAAGTGTTTGCAAGAATATATTTTAACTGCTAGAGAAAAGTTATTAATGGGAAAAAAGACCAAAGTCCTTTTTCTCAACAGACAAGGTAATCCCATAACCCGTCAAGGCTTTTGGAAAATAATAAAAAGATACTCTAAACAGGCCGGTATTAATAAAAAAATTACCCCACATACTCTCAGGCACTCTTTTGCTACACACCTATTAGAAAATGGTGCAGACTTAAGAGCTGTGCAGGAAATGTTGGGCCATGCAGATATTTCAACTACTCAGAGATATACCCACTTAACACGAAGTAGAATAAAGCAAGTATATGACAAAACCCATCCTAGAGCATAGTGGTGCATAACATTTATTACATATGGCAAACTAACATAAGAAGGGAGGAAAAATCAATGATCAGTCACAAAAAAGTTCTAGTGTGCTTTATGCTGATTTCTCTTCTTATGTTTTCTACGACAAAAGCAGCTGTAACTCAATCCCACATAGATATAAGCTCACCTTCTGCCATTTTAATGGATGCAGGGACAGGGACCATCCTTTTTGAAAAAAATCCCCACGAAAAACTGGAGCCGGCAAGTATCACAAAAATCATGACACTGATTGTAGCTTTTGAAGCTATTGAATCAGGCAAGGTCAATCTGTCAGATGTAGTAAGAGTCAGTGAAAGGGCATGGAAAACTGGAGGCAGTCAAGTGTTTTTGGGGCCTGGAGAAGAGCAAACTCTTGAAACACTTTTGAAATGTATTGTCATTGCATCAGCTAATGATGCATCTATGGCAGTAGCAGAATATATAGGTGGCAGTGTTGAAGGATTTGTTAAGCTAATGAACGATAAAGCAAAAGAATTGGGTATGGAAAATACCAACTTTACTAATCCCCATGGTTTGTCAGACCCTGAACACTACAGCACCGCGTACGATATTGCATTAATGTCTAGAGAGTTAGTAAAATATCCTACCTTTTTCAAATGGTCAAATATTTGGATGGATTATCTGGAACATACAGATAAGAAGCGGGATGCCACTATGCTGGCCAACACCAACAAACTTTTAGGCAAGTATGAAGGGTTAGACGGTTTAAAAACCGGATATCACAGTAAAGCAGGGCATTGTTTTGCCGGTACAGCAAAACGAGGAGATTTTCGATTAATCTCTGTGGTTTTAAATGCCCAAAATAGTAATCAAAGATTTGAAGATACTGTGAAGTTGTTAGATTACGGCTTTGGCCATTACGATTCCATTAAAGTTGTGGAAAAAGGTATGGTGCAAAAGACCATTCCTGTGGAAAAAGGCCATATTAGTGAAGTAAATGTCATTGTTCCTGAAGATGTGAGCATTTTAGTAGAAAAAGGCAAGGAAGAGCAGATTAGCACCAGGATTGATATTCCTGAAAAATTATTAGCCCCTTTGAGCAAGAATCAGGAAGTGGGGACCCTTACTGTCGAAAAAAACGGCAAAACGGTTAAACAAATAAACGTAGTTGTAGCTGAAGATGTTTATAAAGCAAGTTTCCTTGAGCTGCTAAAGAGATTATTTATTAAATGGCTAGATTAATGCTATTAAAATATACTTCTTTAGTGTGGCTAAAAGACTTCCCATGCTGGAAGTCTTTTTGTGGTTATAGAGAAGAATATGTAAATAATGGATTGAATAGAAGGAAATTTCTTCTATTTATCGAATTAATTGTAATAGATAAGGGGGGTGGAGTATGGATGTAGTTATTGTCAAATTAGACCATGATATGATAAAGGTGAATTTAAAAGGGGAAATTGATCATCATGCAGCCCTTGTAATAAGACAAAATGTAGATGATTACATAGAAAAACATAAAATAAAAAAAGTACTATTCAATTTTAATGATGTTTCATTTATGGACAGCTCCGGTGTAGGAATGATCATTGGGCGCTATAAAAAACTTCAAAATGCTGGGGGAAGAATAGGTGTAATTAATCTTACTCCAAGAATAGAACGGATTTTTCAAATGTCCGGTCTTTTTAGTCTTATAAATTATTTTAACAGTGAAAAAGAAGCTATAGACAAATTATGAGGGGTGATCTTGTGACAGCCTTAAACGAAATGCAACTAGATTTTGTAAGTAAGTCAGAAAATGAATCTTTTGCTCGTGTGGTTGTGGCTGCTTTCGCATCACAGCTAGATCCCACTTTAGATGAACTGGCGGATATAAAGACAGCCGTTTCTGAAGCAGTAACAAATTCTATTATTCACGGTTATGAAAATACTGTAGGCATTATAAGGATCAGTTCAAAATTGTATGAAGATAGAGTTGTGGTAACAATTCAAGATTGGGGCAAAGGTATTGAAGATATAGATAAGGCACGTCAGCCGCTGTGGACTTCAAAGCCTGAATTGGAGAGATCTGGAATGGGCTTTACCATAATGGAAGATTTTATGGATGAATTAAGAGTTGAGTCAACTCCGGGTGAGGGAACAATTGTTACAATGGTCAAAATCATTAATAAAGGTACTGTGAGGCAGAATACATGAGCCTTGAAAACACCATTGAACTTTTGAAAAAGGCAAAAAGGGGTGACCAAGAGGCCAAAGATAAGCTTGTGTCCCTTAACCTGGGTTTAGTTTGGAATATAGTGAAGCGATTCAATAACAGAGGTTATGAACTGGAAGACTTATTTCAAATAGGTAGCATTGGCTTGCTCAAGGCCATAGAGAAATTTGACTTCTCATATGATGTAAAATTTTCTACTTATGCTTTTCCAATGATAATGGGTGAAATACGAAGGTACATACGGGATGATGCCCCCATAAAAGTAGCTCGCTCCTTAAAAGAGCTATCATTTAAAATTCAAAAGACGAAAGAAGAGCTTACAAATACTCTTGATAGGGAGCCTACGATAAAAGAACTTTCTGATGAAATGGGAGTGCCTGTAGAAGAACTGGTAATGGCCATGGAAGCGTCTCAATCACCAGTTTCATTAAATGATGTGATGTACCAAGATGATGGTTCACCCATTTATTTAATAGATCAAATTGATGAGAACGAATACAGGCAAAACATGTTATTTGATAAAATTGCACTAAAAGAGGCATTGTCAAAACTTGATAAAAAAGAGCGCCAACTTATTGTGCTCAGATATTTTAAAGATATGACTCAAGTTGAGGTTGCGGAAATTTTGAATATGACTCAAGTACAGGTGTCTCGATTAGAAAGAAAGACATTGGCCAAAGTGAAAGAATTTTTATCTCAAGCCTAAAATTAGGCTTTTTTTATTTTAACCGAATAAAAGTAGTTTAAAAATACAATAATAGAAATTAGGAGGTAATCCTAATGATTTATTTTAAAAGAAAGTTGATCATAATAATTGCCTTGCTTTTATTTTTAACAGCAGGAGCTTTTGTTTATAAGAGCTTTTACGATAATAAAACACCAAAAAGTGCTAAATTAGTATTTATACAAGAGTATAAGAGTTCTGCCATTGGGTAAAATAATTAATAAACAATTAAACTAGGAGGACACTGTATGACGGTAAAGGTTATAGAATTGGTAGGCGAATCAAAAAACAGTTGGCAAGAAGCAGTACAAAATGCAGTAAAAGATGCCAGCAAAACTATCAGAAATATTACTGGTGTAGAAGTTTTAAATAACACAGCAAATGTGAAGGATGGTAACATCGTAGAATATAAGGCAAATGTAAAAATAGCCTTTAAAGTAGATGGAACGAGCTAGAAACGGGCACTAAGAGAGTGCTCGTTTTTAAACGAAATTGATAAAAACAAGGTGATACTATCATGCCTATTATCACAAAGGAGCAACAAGAATATAAAAACTTTGCAAAGAGCAAACGGCCAAAGCCACCCCTTTTAAAAAACATGATTATGGCTTTCATAGTGGGCGGAATAATTTGCACAATTGGCCAGTTTGTCCTGAGTTTTTTTATTTCAAGGGGCTTGACGCCTGGTCAAGCTGGCGGACCAACTTCAATTGTCATGATATTCATAGGAGCATTTTTAACAGGAATTGGAGTTTATGATAAAATTGGAAAATATGCTGGAGCTGGTTCGGTTGTCCCTATAACTGGTTTTGCCAATTCCATTGTTTCACCGGCTATGGAATTTAAAAGAGAAGGTTTTGTATTCGGTGTTGCTTCGAAAATGTTTATCGTAGCTGGGCCGGTCCTGGTTTATGGCATCACATCAGCAACTTTAATTGGCTTAATATATTATTTGCTTAAACTATTGTAATTTTTCCATGTAATCTATTTTTGAAGGGAAGATTTTCAATCTATGAAAAAACTGGGCAGTCAAACTGTAAAATTTGAAAATCCTCCTTCTATTATTGGAACTGCTACTATCGTTGGGCCAAAAGAAGGGCAAGGCCGTTTCAAAGATTACTATGATTTAATCTTAAAAGACAGCATTTATCAAGAAAAGAGTTGGGAAAAAGCCGAAACAAAAATATTAAAAGAGGCAGTTGAAATGGCAATAAAAAACAGCAAAATACCTACTAGTAAAGTAGAGTATTTCATTGCTGGAGATTTGCTAAATCAAATTATTTCTGCCGGATTTGCAGCTCGTGAACTGGGTCTGCCCTTTTTAGGAATATACGGTGCATGTTCTACAATAGCCCAAGGGGCAATACTTGGTTCTATGATTATTGACGGAGGTTTTGCGGAAAACTTAGTGGCAGCAGTTTCCAGCCACTTTTGTACAGCTGAACGACAGTTTAGATTTCCTTTAGAGTTAGGTAATCAAAGAAAACCTACATCCCAATGGACAGTAACAGGAGCAGGAGCAATGGTCCTCTCCTCAAATATACAAAATCCCAGAATAACTCATGCAACTGTGGGAAAGGTAATAGATATGGGTGAGGCTGACCCTAATGACATGGGCACAGCCATGGCCCCTGCGGCAGTTGATACCATAATCAGACATTTTCAAGACACAGGAAAGACACCAGATGATTATGATTTAATATTAACTGGTGACTTAGGAAGCATTGGTAAGGATATAGCTGAAGACCTTTTAAAGCAAAAGGGCTATGATATATCAAGCAAATATTCTGATTGCGGAGTTTTAATATTTTATCCTGAACAAGATGTCCATGCAGGAGCCAGCGGCTGTGCATGTGCCGCCGTTGTAACCTGTGGTTATGTTTATAAGGAGATGTTAAAGGGAAAATACAACAAAGTGCTGCTGGTAGCTACTGGTGCCTTATTGAGCACTACCAGCAGTCAGCAGGGAGAAACAATACCCTGCATAGCCCATGCCATTTCTATTGAAAATCTGTAATTTTAGGGAGATATTTATGGATTTTGTAATGGCTTTTGTTGTTGGAGGTTTAATCTGTTTAATAGGTCAAATACTGATGGATACGACAAAACTCTTCCCAGCACATATACTCGTCCTATTTGTAACATTAGGAGCTGTCCTTAGCGGATTGGGTCTTTATCAACCTTTAGTAGATATCGGAAAGGCAGGAGCAACTATACCAATTACAGGATTTGGCCATAACCTTGTAACAGGAGTTATTCAAGATGTGGACCAATATGGGCTGCTGGGAGTTTTTACCGGAGCGTTAAGGTCTGCAGCAGGTGGGATAACAGCTGCAATTGTCTTCGGTTTTTTGATGGCTTTGCTTTTTAATCCCAAGTCCAAGTAGGAGATAAATATGTTTGTTGACTTAATTGGTATTTTGCTAACAGTAATAATTGTAAGTCTCAGGTATTGGTTTATAGTGCTGTTAATTAGTTTTATTGAATCTACTTTTACAATTTTAATTTCAACGGCTCTAGAAACAAGTATAACAGAAGTTATCGCTGGAGGAATTTTTACGACTGTCACAGGTCCTTCCAATAACTATTTTATTATGATCCTTAGTCCTCTATTTCTTTTGCTGTTTGGGCTAGGTCTTCATAGAAATGAAAAGATTCCATGGCTTGATTTAATAAATCCGGTGGCAGATTTTAAAAGACCTGTTGCTGCTCTAATGATAAAAACGGCCTTGTGCCGCATGTTGATTATATCTTTGCTGAGCAATAGATAAAACTATCAGGAGGTAAAGTCTTTGCGCATTGGCATACCAAGAGCTCTATTTTATTATCAATATTTTCCTTTATGGAAAACTCTTTTTGAGGCTTTGGGATATGAAGTGGTTTTGTCTCAACCCACAAATAAAGAGATTTTAAGACAAGGTATTGAGCTTTGTGTGGATGATGCCTGTTTACCAATAAAAATATTTCATGGCCATGTTGCCAATTTAATAGGTAAAGTTGACATGATATATATACCAAGAATTGTTAGCGTAGAGCCTAGAGAATACATCTGTCCAAAGTTTTTAGGCCTGCCTGACATGATTAAAAACAGCGTGTCAAAAATTCCTTATATTGTGGATGCAGAATTTAATATGTACAAAGGCAGGTACTATATCTTATATCATCTTTTAAATTTATGTAAAATTTTAAATATAAATCCAAGTCGAATGTTATTGGCATATGGCAAAGCTATGTATGCTCAAAGGCAATTTGAAAAATTATTGGTTAAAAAATCCGCAGTTCCACTAGACATTTTTGACCAAAAACAAGAGAAACAAAGCCAGCCGTATATTAAAGAGGACAATAATATAAAAGTACTTTTGTTGGGACATAATTACAATATATATGACGATTATATCAGTATGGGTCTTATTAGGAAATTGCGAAAGCACAAAATTGATTTTATAACCTGCGAGATGGTGGAAAAAAATGAAATACAGGAAGGTAATAAAAAACTGTCAAAGGATTTATTTTGGACATTGGGGAAAAAGACAATTGGGACAGCTTATTACTTTCTGGAACGAAAACAGGTAGACGGTGTTATCCATATTGCGTCCTTTGGTTGCGGCCCAGATTCATTAGTTGGAGAGCTTATTGAAAAAAGAATCAAAAGGGAGTTTAAAATACCCTTTTTAAATTTAAATATAGATGAACATGCTGGCGAAGCTGGTTTTAACACAAGACTTGAGGCGTTTTTAGATGTTTTGGAGGGGATGAAGTATTTTGAAGATAACATTTCCACATATGGGTAATATTTAAAGATAAACATTGGCAATTTTATTGAAGCTCTTGAGTTAGGTGCTGACACTATTGTAATGGCAGGTGGAGTTGGGCCGTGTAGATTTGGGTACTATGGGGAAGTACAAAAGGAGATTTTAAAAGACTTAGGCTATGATTTTGAAATGATAATATTAGATCCTCCCCAGGGCCATGTTATTGAATTAATAAATAAAATTAGACTTATTACAAACAAAAATAATAATACTGTGAAAGATGTAGTAAAGGCCATACGCTTTGCATGGAAGAAAGCAGTGCTGCTTGATAAAATAGAAAAGCAATTATTTAAGATAAGGCCTAGAGAAAGATATAGGGGTCAAACCGAAAAAGTTTATAATTTCCTTGTAAAGGATATACTTGATGTGAAATATGAAGAAGAGCTTGAAGACTTAGAAACTGAAATATATGAGGCTTTTTCCAATATTAATGTTTCAGAAAATGTGACTCCGGTAAAAGTGGGAATAGTGGGAGAAATATACACGGTCCTTGAGCCTTTTGTAAATTTGCATATTGAGGAACAACTAGGGGACCTAGGGGTAGAGGTACATAGAAACATCTATATAACAGATTGGGTTCGTGAAAACCTTTTCCCATCCTTTTTAAAACCCAAAGACCATAATAAAATTCTCAAATTAGCAGAACCTTTTATTAATTGCTTTGTAGGTGGCCATGGTCAAGAGTCAGTAGCACAAATTGTAAACTTTTCCAAAATGGGCTTTGACGGTGTAATTCACCTGTTGCCATTTACATGTATGCCTGAAATTGTGGCAAAAAGTGCAGTACCCCGCGTAAGCCAAGAATATCAAATACCGGTAATGACAATTGTTTTAGATGAACACTCTGCCGAGACTGGTTTCAGAACCCGATTAGAAGCTTTTATAGATATGATCTACCATAATAGGGAGGTTAATAATATTGCAGTGTTGTCTGGGAATTGATGTAGGGTCAGTAAGTACTAATTTGGTCCTACTTGATGACAAAAAGCGGCTTGTAAAAAAACTTTACTTGAGTACGGCCGGTAACCCTATAAAAGCCATAAAAAAAGGTTTAGGGATTCTGCAACAGGAGTTTAAAGATTTAGATATCTTTGCTGTGGGAACTACAGGTAGTGGAAGACACCTGGCTTCAATTTTAGTAGGAGCTGATATAGTAAAAAACGAAATAACGGCTCATGCTGCAGCAGCACTGGAATATTATCCCCAAGCCCAAACTATTTTAGAAATTGGCGGCCAGGATTCCAAGATAATAGTTATTAGAAATAAAACTGTTGTGGATTTTGCTATGAACACAGTGTGTGCGGCAGGGACAGGCTCGTTTTTGGACAGGCAGGCTCAAAGGCTAGGCATACCAATTGACAAGTTTGGAGAAATAGCCTTAAAGTCTAAAAATCCCACTCGAATAGCAGGGCGTTGTGCAGTTTTTGCTGAATCTGATATGATACATAAACAGCAAATGGGCCATGCAACAGAAGATATATTGAGGGGGTTGTGTGAAGCCCTTGTTAGAAATTTCCTGTCTAATGTGGCTAAAGGTAAAGAAATTCGCCCTTTAATCTTATTTCAAGGTGGTGTTGCTGCAAATACGGGCATAAGGAAAGCCTTTGAAGAACAGTTGCAATGTAAAATACATGTTCCTGAAAATCATGATGTTATGGGAGCTGTAGGAGCTGCAATTCTAGCTTTTAACCATGTAGTTTCACGGCAGAAAACCACTAATTTTTTAGGAATGGATGTGGCATTTCAAAATTATAAAGTAAAAAGTATTGAGTGCAACGGCTGTCCCAACGCTTGTGAAATAATACAGCTATTTTCAGATGAAAAACTTATGGCAAGATGGGGAGATAGATGCGGCAAATGGTCTTCGATTATTGCTGTATAACAAAATTACTTGACAATGTCAATTCAATGTGTTATTGTAAAGTAAAATTGAATAAATTTACCTCATCTCCACAAGAGTTGAGGTAGAGGCGCGATTGACCATGAGTAGATTTGTGGAGGCCAGGGGAAGCCAATTAAGCAAATTAAAAGGGGTCATCGCCGAAGTGTGGTTTTTCCCCAAAAACCATGCTGGGCTTATACCGAATAGGTATAAGACTGTCATCGGAAGCTTTTCCGGTGGAGCGCTACTTCATAAGAGTGAGGTATTTGCCTTTGAGCAAGTGACAACCGGCAAATATCCCGGTTGTTTTTGTTTTTATATAAGCGAGAGGAGAAGCACTATGCTTTTAGGAAGATGTAGAGTTAACAATTTGAACCATTTAGAAATCGGCGGATGTGATGCAGTGGAGCTGGCAAAAGAATTTGGCACACCTTTATATGTCATGGATGAAGGGCTTATTCGCGAAAATTGCCGTAGGTTTCTCAGCAGCATGCGCAGTTTACATGAAAATAGTGAAGTTATCTATGCTGGCAAAGCTTTTTTGACTATTGAAATGTGCCGAATAATCAAAGAAGAGGGCCTTTGTCTTGATGTGGTTTCCGGTGGAGAACTTTACATTGCAATTAAAGCCCAGTTTCCTGCAAAAAAAATATATTTTCATGGCAATAACAAATCCTATGAAGAATTGAAAATGGCTATTGAATACGGTGTGGGACGAATTGTAATAGACAATTTTTATGAACTGGAATTATTGAGAGACTTAATCAAAAAATATCCCGGCAAAACGATAAAAGTACTTTTACGTCTCACTCCAGGTATTGAAGCCCACACTCACGATTATATAAAAACAGGTCAATTTGATTCTAAATTTGGATTTGGAATGGAAAACGGCCATGCTATAATGGCTGTAGAAAGTGCCTTAAGTATAAAAGGTTTAAAACTCATGGGTTTTCACTGCCACATAGGTTCTCAAATATTTGATGACGAACCTTTTAAAGATGCAGCAGAAATTATGATTAAGTTTGCAAAAAACGTAAAGGATCAATACGGTTTCAATACTAGGGAAATAGATTTTGGCGGCGGTTTTGGCATCAGATATCTGGAAACAGACAAACCTCTTCCAGTAGAGGATTATATTAACACGTTAGTTACTTCCGTTAAAGAAAATTGCAAT
>JAMNZY010000048.1 GCA_023622055.1 Bacillota bacterium | reverse complement strand
GGCGTCTATCTAGGCTCAATTATTTCAAAGTCCCTTCCTCTCGATTATATTCATATAGGAGCTGGCATAGCTTTTATTATTTTGGGGATACTGCTTATTACTCAAAAGTTTTAACATTTTTAGCAAATATATGCTTTAACAATTGCATTTTAGACCCCGTACATGGTAAAATTAAGTGGATTTTAGACATAGTAGACTATATTCTTTACAAGGAGTGAAAATTTTGTCACTGGATTCACTATTTACCTTGTTTGGCGGTTTAGGACTTTTTCTTTATGGTATGAATATAATGGGTGAAGGGCTGGAAAAGTCTGCCGGTGACCGATTGAAAGATTTGCTGGAACTTCTCACTCGAAACCGTTTCTTAGGTGTCCTAATGGGGGCCATAGTTACTGCAATAATCCAAAGCAGTAGTGCCACCACCGTCATGGTAGTTGGTTTAGTAAATGCCGGAATTATGGACCTTTCTCAAGCTATAGGAGTCATAATGGGAGCCAATATAGGTACAACTATGACGGCTCAGCTTATTGCTTTTAAATTGACAGACATTGCCCTTCCTGCCATAGGCCTTGGGGCAGCAATCATAATCTTTGGCAGGAATAAAACTCAGCGATACATTGGACAAGTAATCTTAGGCTTTGGACTTTTGTTTTTCGGCATGCAGACTATGGAAGGGGCTTTAAAACCCCTGGCAAAAATGCCTGAGTTTGTAAACTTTATGACAAGTTTCAGCAAAACTCCTATTCTGGGTGTGATAGCTGGATTTTTAACTACCGGTCTTGTTCAGAGCAGTAGTGCCACTATAGGTATTCTGCAGGCTTTAGCAAGTCAAGGTATAGTAAATTTATCAATTGCCTTGCCAATTTTATTTGGCGACAACATCGGAACATGTGTGACAGCCCTGCTTTCCAGTATTGGCACCAACATTACTGCAAGACGAACTGCCGTCTTTCACCTTACATTTAACGTTATAGGGACAATAATATTTCTTATAATACTTCCTTTGGTGGAGTCTGTTGTAGCATTAACTTCTTCTGACCCTGTAAGACAAATAGCAAATGCCCACACATTTTTTAATGTGACAAACACTTTCATACAGCTTCCCTTTTCATTTTTGCTGGTAAAACTTGTTACAGCTCTGGTTCCGGGTGAACCTAAAATTATTGAAAGAGGCTTAAAATACATTGACGACAGGCTCCTAGAAACCCCTTCTATCGCTTTTACACAGGTTAAAAAAGAAATCGCCAGGATGGGCAACTTGGCTTTGGAAGTTTTACAAGACTCTATAGATACTTTTCTTAATTTCAGTGAGGAAAAAAATAAAATGGCTAGAGAAAAAGAAACCGTCATCAATGAGCTTGCCCGTGATATTACCCGTTACCTGGCTATGCTTTCCCGCACTTCCCTATCAGAAGACGAGTACAATTCTATAACGGATTTGGTAAGCACAGTAAACGATATGGAGCGGGTAGGAGACCATGCCATGAACGTACTGGAGCTGTCAGAGTTTAGAAATGAACATCGCCTGCCTTTTAGCAATATAGCCATTGAAGAATTGGTAGAAATGTCCTCAAAAGTACAGGAGACTTTTGATTTGGCAGTTTATTCTTTCTTACATTGGGACAAGTCTTCTGCAGAGAAAATTGTAAAATACGAGGAAGAAATTGACATGATGGAAAAGAAACTCCGCTTAAATCACATAAAACGCCTAAATGAAGGCTCGTGTAATCCCAGTTCCGGAGTCATCTTTTTGGATCTTCTGACAAATTTAGAACGAGTGGGAGACCATTCTTTTAACATTGCTTCATATGTTTTAAATATTGATAAAAACTATAAAAACTTATAACTTAAACAAAAAATTTCCGACCAACTTTAGTCGGAAATTTTTTTTGATTTTAGGGCAACATAATTATTAGCTTAAATTTTTAAGACAAAAGAGCAAGATTACTCAACTTGCTCTTTTGTATCCTTTTCTTCCTTCTCATCTTTGTCCTTGCCCTTTTTACAATAGGGACAGATCCATGGGCTTTTATCCGCTGCAGAATATAAGAACTTATTGCAGTAAGGACATGTGGTATATGGCACAATAATCCCCCCACAAAAGCTTAAAGTTGTCCTTCTCTACGCTCTTATAAATAATATTGTTTTTAATAATAATTCATCAATTTTTTTATAAATCCTGCTTAATAAGAGAGTTTAGGTGATAAATTGTGAATACTTTTTTTAAAATATTTTTTTTCAGTTCTATATCCGGATTGGCCGTTGTTACACTTCCATTGCCTTTTTCTTAGGCGGTGCCTTTCTGTACTTAGTGGAGGGCTTAATGACCAGGCACGTGGCACCTGGCACAGGAGCCATAATCGGGACCGCCCTTGATGATTTGCCTGAAGCTTTAAGTATGGGAATAGGTTTTGCAACAGATGAAGGTAGATTAGGAATCGTAATTGCTCTGTCTGTCCTCCTTCACAATATACCGGAAGGCATCTCATCAACAAAAGATCTAATTGATGAGGCTGGCCTTACCTCTAAATCCGCCATGGTATTGGCAGTGCTTATCGGCCTACTGGACCCCTTTGCAGCTTTGACAGGGTATTACCTGCTTAGGAATTTAAGTGAGATTTGGCTGGGTATGTTAATGGCCTTTTCAGGGGGGGCAATATTGTTTATGACAGGAACATCTCTCATACCTAAAGCTCACAGTCTGGGAACACGGCTGGAAAATGCAGGTCTGTTGGTGGGCTTTTTAGCTGCTTTTCTCATCAGCAGACTTTTATAAACTTCTTCACCAAAACCAATACTGTGGTATAATAAGAAAAGTGAATTTTGTCTTTGGGGGTGAATTTTTTGGAAAGTACCGATGTGGCTAAAATAGCTTTAAAAATGGCGCTCTCTACGCGTTCAGAAGAAGCTGAACTAAAACAAACCTTTCGAAATATGGGTGTAAAGGTCTGTGCCGTTGATTTTGGAGGAAACCTGGTAGATTCAATTGAAAAAATTGTTGAAAGAGCTCTTGTGGCAGCAAAGCGAGAAGGAATAATAAAAGAAAATGTCCATGTATTAGAAGGGGCCCTGATAGGTGCAACCCGGGAAGCTCTTTCACAAATTTTGCAAAAAGCCATAGGCTTTAATGTGGGGGGCAAAATTGGAATTGCTCGCCATGGTGAACATCTGACAGTGGCTATGTTTTTTGGAGTAGGTTTTTTAAGTTTCAACGATGTGGTAGTTGGCCTTGGCCACAGAGCTTTGCCTAAAAACAGCAATTAAATTGGCAAAATCCACTATTGACAATTTTATTTTAGGACTATATAATCAAAGGCAAATTAAAAACTTGTAGAACGGTAGTATGGTAGGAGATGGTTTTGACAAAAACACTCTTACTGGGTGTTTTTTTGTGTACTTTTTTCTCTCCCCATGCTTACCAAATGCAACTAAAAGAAGGGGGTTTTTTTAATTGAAAAAAAGTTTTTTCACTACATTAGTTATTCTCATTGCTTTATCACTTATACTAGCTGGTTGCGGAAATCAAAGAAACAGCAATTCCACTGGTGAAAATACTGAAGCTGAAGGAAAAAATATCGAATTTATTTTTGAAAATGCTCAAGCTGACTTTCCCACCACCCAAACAATCGCCAATAATCTTGTCAGAGAAAAAGTTGATCTGATATTGGCAATTGCTACACCTTCAGCCCAGTCAGCAGCTAATGCCACCAAGGACATTCCCATATTAATCACAGCTGTTACAGATCCAGTAGAGGCAGGACTTGTAAAAAGTCTGGAAAAGCCGGGAACTAATGTGACCGGTACCACAGATATGAATCCCGTTAAAGAACAAATTGAACTTATAAAAGAAATCTTGCCTGAAGCTGAAAATATAGGCATTATTTACAACGCAGCAGAGCCCAACTCCGTGATCCAAGTAAATATTGCAATAGAATCGGCCAAGGCTTTAGGACTTCAAGTTCACGAGGCTACTGTGGCTAACAGCAGTGAAGTAAATCAAGCAATGCAATCCCTTATGAACAAAGTAGATGCCATATACACTCCCACGGATAATACCGTAGCTTCCGCCATTAGTGCTATTGTTAAGGTGGCCAATGATGCTAATATTCCTGTTATCGGCGCAGAACGGGGTCATGTGGATGGCGGTGCTTTAGCTTCTCTGGGAATAGATTACTATCTATTGGGAAAACAGACAGGTCATGTGGCAGCGAGAGTTTTAAAGGGTGAAAATCCTGCTGATATTCCAATAGAGGGCTCTAAAGATTTAAAATTGATAATAAATCAAAAATCCGCTGAGATTTTAAATCTGGAAATACCTGAACCGGTACTGTCTAGAGCCGATGAAATCATAGAAAAATAATTGAGGTGTGATTTGAACATGAACTTATTCACCACAGTATTTGAACTAGTGCCCATGCTATTGAATTTACTTGTAAAATCTGCTGAACAAGGTTTGGTATTTGGAATAATGGCGCTGGGTGTCTATATAACTTTTAAAATACTTAAATTCTCCGATTTGACTGTAGACGGTAGTTTCCCTCTTGGGGCAGCTGTGGCCGCTTCTCTCATTGTAAGCGGCTACAGCCCTTTATCTGCTACCTTTATTGCTTTTGTTGCAGGGACTTTTGCGGGGGCCATGACAGGCTTATTAAACACTAAAGCGGGAATCAGTGATTTGTTATCGGGAATATTGACCCAGACATCCCTTTACTCAATAAATCTTCGCATTATGGGTCGTCCCAATACTCCCCTCTTAAATCAGCCTACTATTTATTCTGTAATAAGCGATTTCTTAAGTAAAATATGGCCTTCATTTCCAACAAAATATATCTACTTCCTGTTTTTTATAATATTCGCCTTTTTGATAAAGATCTTGCTGGACGCTTTTTTGAAGACTCAAATAGGTTTTGCCCTAAGAGCCACTGGAGATAATCCGCAAATGATTCGAAGTCAAGGAGTAAATACAGACCTTTCCAAAGTTATTGGTCTAATC
>JAMNZY010000229.1 GCA_023622055.1 Bacillota bacterium | reverse complement strand
AGTATATAAGGTCTGCAAATAAAGCCACAGATAAACCTATGGCCGGTTTTGAATAAAAAGAGAGCATTATCAGAAGAAAAGCTACGCAAAACATTGAGTAGTCTTTTACAGTTCCCTGTTTTGACCCGAAAAAAAACAGTGAACACAGCAGAAACATTTGCAAAACAAGTAGCATAAACAACAAATCTCTTTTCTTGCCTAGGCTATTCATACCATTACTCCTTAACAATTAACTGATGCTTTTTTTCAACCTTTTACGACAAAAAGAGCCAAAGAAGTTTTTTTAAAACCCCTTCAGCTCTTTTTGTTTTTGCGAAATTACACATTTTCCAGTAGGGCCTTTTTTCTCCAATTACCTTTTTTATAGAAAAATCCAGTTATCACAGCACCGAATACCCAAGCTATTAATAGGGAAATGAAGATTGACTCTGGCATGCCGTTAGGATGTTGGGGACTGCGGGTGAGATAAGCAAGCCCATATGCAATGGGGACTCTAAGGAAGATTGTGGTTATTAAAGAAATCCACATAGGAGTTATGGTATCTCCTGCGCCTCGCATGACTCCCGAAAGGACTTGGGTGACTGCCATTGCAACGTATCCCACAGCTAGGATCCGCATCATCCTCATGCTTATATCCACAAGCTCTGCAGTTTCGGTGAAGATATTCATGAGATACCTGCCAAAAAGCAAGATAATAATCGTTATGACAGTTGAAACTCCAACAGCTATAACTAAGCCTTGTCGTGTGCCTTCTTCGACTCTGTCAATCCTTTTTGCTCCTATATTTTGCCCTGCATATGTGGTCATAGCCATGCCAAAAGAAAAATTGGGCATCATGGCAAATCCATCTACCCGCATTACGATGACATTACATGCGATAATCATTTCCCCAAAGGTATTTGTAAGAGATTGAACCGTAATCATTGCAAGAGAAAATATAACTTGAGTCAAGCCTGAGGGCAGACCTAATCTTAAGAGCTGGACCACATATTCTTTTATGGGTTTCATCACACTTAAGTTTAAGTCAAATACCTCGTCCATTTTTTTCAGTTTAATAACACATAGGACTGCTGAAATCATTTGGGCAATTATAGTTGCCAGGGCAACTCCGGGTACCCCCATATTAAAACTTGCCACAAACCATATATCTAAAACTATATTTAGAATAGTGGCAATAAGCAAATACACCAGTGCAGACAAGGAATCTCCAAGGCCTCGCAGTATTCCCGATAATATATTAAAATATGAAAAACCCCAATTGCCTACCAATAGTATTAAAAGATAGTCTTCACACCAGTCTAAAATTGTTTCCGGTGTATTGATGAGAACAAGTATAGGTCGAATAACTAAAGGCGATAATACCATTATTATTGCAGATACAACTGCGGTAAGAGTTATGCATATGCCTATGCTTCGGGAAAGTTTTTCTCGGTCTTTTGCACCGAAATACTGGGAGACCATAATACTGGCTCCAGTAGATACAGCTACAAACAGCACTAATAAAAGGTGCAATACCGGCATGGCGTTGCCTACCGCAGCTAAAGCATTGTCACCCACATATCTTCCTATGACAATGGAGTCAACGGTATTGTAAAGCTGTTGTGCAATGTTGCCAATTAGCATAGGAATAGAAAATTCAACAATTCGCTTCCATGGTGTTCCCACAGTCATGTCTTTAGGCGAAAAAAGATTTGCTAAACTTGCCACGATTTATCCCATCCCCTTCTAAAGTTGTAGATAAAATTCATTAGAAGACATCCTAGAAGATTATACCACACAATTTTATTAACAGATATATTAAAAAAGCTCTAGCAAAATTTAAGCTAGAGCCGTATAAAATCCTCAAACAGCGGTTTCTAGCAGGAATTCCTTAGGCTTTTCTGGGACGAATATTACCAAAATGCCTCCCAGCAAAGATACTAGAGCTGCCACATAATATGCCGCCACCAGTGAACCTGTAATATCTTTTATGAATCCAGTCACAACTGGAGCAACAACTGCTGACATCATGCCAGTAAAATTAAATACTCCCATGGCTGTGCCCACTGCGTCTTTATCCATTGCCGTTGCATGGCTGCCAGCCCAAGCCACTGCTACAGGATCCCAGGATGATTTTCCAAATATCCCGTAAGCTATCAGTGATAGTATAATGGCCATATTTGACTGTGCGTAAGCCATTAGAAAAATAGTGATTGACCCAAGGGGAAATAATAATAGTGCGATTTTTTTTCGACCTAACTTATCAGAAATTCGGCTGATTACTAGACTTGGAATTATAGCACTAATGCCTACAATAGCTACAAAAAGACCTGCAAGTTCCATACTTATGCCACGTTCTTCCTGAAAAAATGTTGCACCCCAGGTTACGGAAGTCCAGTAGCCGTATAGAGCACAAAATTGAGCCAGATTAATAAACATAAGATTCCTGTTTTTAAAAATTTCAGCAAGGGGAAAAGTCTTTTTAGTTTCACTGTTTACGTTGTTTGACACATCAGGAAGCATTCTATTGAAAGCAAGGGCAGCTAACATAGTGAGAAGGGCTAAGGCTATAAATATTCCTGAATAGCTATTAAAGAGCAAATATATGGGGCCGCTGACTGCAAGGCCAAGGACAAGGCCAAAAGACATTCCTAAACTGATAATAGCTGCTCCAATGCCCCAGTGATTGGAATCAACAGTATCTAACATTATTCCATAGGCAGATGGATAAAAAGAACCTGCGCCAAACCCGTGTAAAGCTGTAAATAGCAACAAGGATATGTAGCTTTTTGCAAACAAACCAAAGCCAAGTAAAGCAAGACCGGCCAAAAAGAAAGTGAGTACCAAAAGTCGTTTTTTACCCAGTCTGTCTGCCAGTATACCTGAAGGTATCTGCATTGTCACATATACTAAAAAATAGCTGCTGGTTATAGAACCCAACATAGTATTTGTAAGATTAAAATCTTCTCCTATAACCGAAAGAAGAGGATATAGTGCAGACCGATCAGCGTAAAGCAATGTCCAGCCAATGCAAAGAGCCATTAAGACCAAAAATGAGTTTTTATTCTGACAACTTTTACCCACATCAACCCCCCTAAGGATTTAATATCATTACACTATAAATTTAAATGTATTATAACAGAATCAGCACATACATTAAAGTTTATTTCTATTTTTGCCATATGGAGGCAAAAAAGGATATTGTAAATCTTTGTAGAATATGTCTAATTAAATACTTGAAACAGAGTATCACATACTGATACCCTTTAACGAAAGTCAGGCCAGCATTGAGGTGAAATTATGATTCAAGAAAATACAGTTCAATCCGTAAAAAGGGCAATGATAATTTTGGAAGAGCTTGCTACAGAAAAAGAAGGTTTAGGAGTCACAGAACTTGCCAATAGAGTGGGTTTGCATAAAAGCACCGTTCACCGCATGTTAACCACTCTGCTTAATCTGGGGTATGTAGAGCAAAGTGCATCATCTGATAAATACCGCTTGGGAATGAAGCTTCTATTTCTGGGAGGAGCCATTCTTGAGCGAATGGATATTCGCCATGAGGCTCACGACTTACTAAAAGAGCTTTCTGAAAAAGTCAATGAAACAGTGCACTTAGTAGTGCCTGATGGCTATAGAGCAATTTATATAGACAAACTGGACAGCAATAAAACAATCCGCATGCATTCACAGATAGGTCGCATAGCTCCATTTCACGCTTCAGCAGTCGGTAAAGCAATTTTAGCTTTTTCTGATGAGAAATTTATCGAAAAAGTAATTGAACGGGGCCTTGCAAAATTTTCTGCTAATACTATTACCGAGCCAAAGGAATTAATGGAACATTTAAAAAAGATTAGAGAAAGTGGTTTTGCAGTAGATGATGAAGAAAATGAAAAAGGCATTCGCTGCGTAGGTGCTCCCATTTTCGATTATACTGGTAAAGTGATTGGCGCCATAAGTGTATCAGGGCCCACCGTCACAATAACCCAGGAAAAGATACAGGAAATCGCTGAAAATGTGGTGGAATGTGCCAAAAAAATATCCCGAAGAATGGGATGGAAAGGGGAAGACTTTAAAATTTAAAAAAATTTTTTAAAAAATGGAGGTGTTGTCATTGGACTTTAGTTATTATATGCCTGCCCATTTAATTTTTGGTCGCGGAAAAGCAAAGGAAACAGGGGCATATGTAAAATCTCTAGGCAACAAAGCTTTAATAGTCACTGGCAGATCCAGTGCAAAAAAAGCAGGTTTCCTTGACTTGGTAACAAAGAGTTTGGAAAAAGAGGGAATTGATTGGGTTTTATTTGACGAAATTGAGCCTAATCCTCTGACAACTACCATTGACAAGGGAGTAAAACTTGCCCGAGAAAACAAAGTAGATTTTGTTATTGGTTTAGGCGGAGGAAGTCCCATGGACTCTGCCAAGGCCATCGCCTTTGGAGTAAAACAGGAAGGTTCCATTGCCGACTACTTAGGGGCTCAGCCGGCAGGAGAAGCTCTTCCCATAGCTCTAATAACCACCACTGCAGGAACAGGCAGCGAAGCCAATAAAAATGCTGTTTTGACAAATCCGGAAACCTACGCTAAAAAGGCACTTTCAGCACCAAGTACTTACCCCAAGATTTCAATTATAGACCCGGAACTGATGTTGACTGTTCCTAAAAAGGTAACGGCGTCCACAGGTATTGACGTGTTTTTCCATTGTATGGAATCTTATCTCAGCAAAAGAAGCCATCCTCTTAGCGAACCGCTATCCCTTGAGGGAATGCGCCTAGTTGTAGAAAATCTTAAAGGTGCATATGATGATGGACGCAATATTGAGTATCGGGAACGGATGGCCTGGGCAAATACCATTGCTGGCATTGCCATAAATCTTGCCGGTAATTGCGGAATTCACGCTCTAGGGCATCCTATCAGCGCATATTATGACATTCCTCACGGCGAAACTCTTGCTTCAGTTTCATTGGCGTTCTTGAGATTTTCAATTCCCGAAGCTGCGGAGAAACTTGCAAAGGTTGCTAGAATACTTGGAGTCAAAGGTGAAGGTATGTCTGATATTGAAGTAGCTGAAAAAGGCATTGAGGCTTTTGAAACTTTCCTGAAAAGTCTGGACTTGCCAATAAGGATATCGGCCTTTGGCATCGGGGAAGAGGACATTGAAAAACTGGCACAAAACGCTTACAATAACTCATTTCACAATTTTAAATCAAGTCCTCGGGAAATGACTTTAGATGACGCTAGAAAGTTGTATATAGAATCTTTGTAAAATTTAACAGCCATGCTTAACATATTTCCCGGGCAATACAGGCATACTGGTATAGAGTGGGTTTTGATTAAAATACCAGTGCAGAGGTGATATAAAGTGACAGAACTCATCAATAACCGACAGTATAGGATTAATCTCTTGAAACAAATAGTTCTGGAACTTCACCAGGGTAAGTCTGTGGAAGAAGTAAAGGAAAAATTTAGAGAAGCGGTGAAAGATATATCCCATGAGGAAGTGGCAGCAATGGAACAGGCCCTTATAGAAGAAGGACTGCCCGTTGAAGAAATACAAAAAATGTGTGATGTTCATGCCTCAATCTTTAAGGAATCTTTAGATAAGAAACCTGAGCCTGAAATGATTCCAGGTCACCCGATACATACATTTTTCCAGGAAAATCGGGCTCTGGAAGATTTGATGACAAAGGAGATAAGACCACGACTTGAGGCGTTAAAATCAGCGGCCAGCCGTGAAGATCAGGAGAAAGTGGTTCTGGAGCTTTTGGAAAAGTATAATCTGCTTACTGACATTGATAAACACTACAGCCGCAAGGAAAACCTTGTATTTCCATATTTAGAAAAGTACGGCATTACAGCACCCCCTAAGGTGATGTGGGGAGTAGATGATGAAATACGAGATGGAATAAAAGATGTAATAAAAACTCTTAAAAATTACAATGAAGGCACAAGAAAAGACATTATAAATAAAATAGAACAAAATCTAGAGCAGATACAAGAGATGATTTACAAAGAAGAAAAAATCCTTTTCCCCATGGCAGCTAATAACTTAACTGAGGACGAATGGTATGCGATTTATCAAGAGAGTGATGAAATAGGTTTTTGCTTAGTTGCTCCTGATGCCAAGTGGGAACCGCAAAATATCAATGTAACTGAAAAAGCTGATGTTGTGGCAGACCCCCATACTCGGGGTTCCATCAAATTTGAAACAGGCATCCTTACACCTAAACAAATAGAGCTGATCTTTAATCACCTGCCTTTTGACATAACATTTGTAGACAAAGATGATATAGTAAAATACTTTTCTGCCGGTCCGGAAAGAATTTTCACAAGAACTAAAGCTGTTATCGGCAGAAGCGTACAAAATTGCCATCCGCCGGCCAGTGTCCATATTGTAGAAAAACTGGTGCAAGATTTCAAAGATGGCAAAAAAGATGTAGAGGAATTCTGGATAAATATGGGCGGCAAGATGATTCATATACGCTATTTTGCCGTCAGAGATGAAAATGGAGAGTTTATAGGGACTTTGGAAGTAACCCAGGACATAACTAAAATTAAAGAATTAGAAGGTGAAAAAAGACTTGTAGATTAAAAGAAGACCCTACGGGGTCTTCTTTTAGATGGTAAAGATATTAAGTTTATGCCCAAATGAATTCAGTAGAAAGCAGATTTTAATTTGAAATCTCTTCAAGGAAACTCTCAAAATCTCCGCTTTTTATTATTTTATCTGGAAGTTTTACCTTTTCTCTAATAGCTTTCGATATTTTTGTGGCAGGTTTTGTATCGCCAAAAAGAATTGCTCCTACAGGAATATTATCTTTGATAAAAACTATTTTATAAATATTGTCTTCCTTGGAAAAACTTTCAATTGTGGCATGAGGTTTCACCTCTTTAGATAAATCTCCTACTGAAAATATTTCTTTATCAAATACATTTAAATAATTTGAGGGAACAACTTCACTATATGGAGTCTTTTGTCCTGCCATATTAAGGCCTGCTGTTTTTCCCTGTTTTTGTGCAACTGGCCAGATACCGTAGACTTGCCCTTTATATTCTGCAATATCACCTGCCGCATATATATTTTTTACTGAGGTTTCCATATATTCATCTACTACTATACCTCGGGCCGTCTGTATAGAAGTATTATTTACAAGGCCAATATTGGACCGGACTCCTGTGGCAAAAACTACAAATTCTACCGGTATCGTTTGCCCATTGCCTAAATGGAGTTCTGTGACTTGTTCTTTTCCTGTGATTTCATTTAACCTTCCTCGGACAATAAAGCTTATGTTGGCTTTATTTCCTAAATCTGTTAGAAGCTTTGCGGCAGTTTCATCTAGCTGTTTTGAGAGAATATGGGGGCCTCCCTCAACTACGTACACCTTTTTTCCCTTTTGCGCCAAAGCCCAGGCTGTCTCCAACCCCAAAAGACCGCCGCCGATTACAGCGCCCTGGGTTTTATCACTGACAAAATCGTTAAATTTCTTCACGTCATCAAAAGAACGGATTGAAAACACCCCAGGGAGTTCTTTTCCAGGAACGGGAGGGACAAAAGGACTGCTTCCGTTGGCAATTAGCAGTTTTGAATAGGAAACTGTGCTACCATTTTCAAGAGTTATGGAATTTTTATCAGCGTCAACACTAGTGACTTTATTATTTAGATTTACTTCTATGTTGAGATCACTGTACCATTCAGGTTTGCGAATATATAATTTGTCTAAATCTAGGTCATCACAAATAAAACTAGATAGCCGCATGCGGTAATAAGCGTGATAGGGTTCGTCTGTGTATATAATAACTGGGGTATCCTTGTCATGTTGGCGAAAGGCTTCAACTGCTGAAACAGAAGCAACGCCATTACCTATAATAACAGTAGGATTCATTTTTCATCCTCCAAATTTTCAATTAGATACAATAAGGCCCGGTATATCGGGCCTTAAACTTATTCTTCTTCAAACATATCTTTACCTACACCACATTCGGGACATACCCAGTCATCGGGAAGATCTTCAAAAGCAGTTCCAGGGTCAATGCCATTGTCTGGATCTCCAACTTCTGGATCATATACATACCCACATATGGTGCAAACCCATTTTTGCATGTTTGTCCTCCTTATCCCCATTTATTTTTACTCATATGAGTTCTAAGTTCAGCTTTTATGCGTTGTTGAATATCTACGGCATAAGCAATTGCTGCTTCAAACAATTTAACACAGGCAGGATCAAGCTCGTCCTCGATACCTTGCTCACTAATTTCTTTTACCCTTTCCAGCAAGGTATGTAATTCCATGTGCAGACTATTGGAGAATCTGGATCTGTCAACTAAAGCTGCAGTATCATCGTCAAGTTTCGCAAACTTTTCCTTGGGTGCACCGCATTTAGGGCATTTATCAGGTGCTTCATCTCCGTCAAATATGTAACCACATACCTCACATTGCCATTTTGACATAAGAGACAACCTCCCTTATTATATAATCATTCACATACGAAAACAGTAACACAAAACCTTTCAAGATACATTGCTTGTCCCGTTACATAGTTTAGAGGTGTTCAGTTATTCAAATTTTACAATTTATTAAACAAATTATATATTTCTATTATAATAATAGTTGCTATTTACTGTCAAGATAAATAAATAAAGTAGAAAAAATCGAAAATTGGCATGTTTCTATTCAACATAAATCGAAAGAAAACATGCCAATTTTTGGACAAATGTGAAACAGATAATATCTATGCCAGTTTCAGCTGATTTTTTGCCTTGTGGCGCTCAATTGCCAGTTTAATTAGCTCATCTATTAGGGCGCTGTATGAAAGCCCTGAAATCTCCCACATCTTAGGATACATGCTTATTTTAGTAAAACCGGGAATTGTATTAAGTTCATTAATATATATCTTGCCTGAGACTTTACACATGAGAAAATCTACCCTTGCCATGCCTGAGCAGTCTAAAACCTTGAATGCTTCAATTGCCAATTGTTGAATTGTAGAAACATCTTTTTCCGTCAATGGAGCAGGAAGGAGCAGCTTTGATTTATCCCCATCTAGGTATTTGGCAGCATAGTCGTAGAATTCGCGGCTAGGAATTATTTCTCCAGGCAGGGAAGCTTTAGGCTCGTCATTTCCTAAAACTGAACACTCTATTTCACGGGCATCGATATATTTTTCAACAAGGATTTTTGTATCATATTCTGCAGCTAGCAAAAGAGCAGATTTTAGCTCTTCTTGATTTTTTGCCTTGGAAATGCCCACGCTGGAACCTAGATTGGCAGGCTTGACAAAACAAGGATAACCTAGGTAATCTTCCAGTTCAGCAATGATTTCAGACATATGGCTTTGTAAATCTCTTTTATAATATACTTTGTAATCTACAACAGGCAGGCCGCTTTGCTGCAAAACTTTTTTAGAAAACACCTTATCCATACAAATAGCAGAAGACGTTACACCGCAGCTGACATAAGGGATATTCATCATTTCAAAAATACTCTGTACAGTGCCGTCTTCACCGCGAGGCCCATGTAAAATGGGGAAAACCACATCCAGGTAATAACGACTCTCCTTGCCGTTGTTTAAAGTTATTACACATTTGTGGGCTGGATCTGGAGAAATCAAAGCAGGTACAGCTTCCTGTTGCCAACTGCCGTCTTCAATTTTCGATATATCCCCTAAATAGAGTTTCCAGTTGCCTTCTTTGGTAATACCTATTGGAATAATGTCGTATCTCGTTTTATCCATTACTTTCATAACCGATACAGATGACATCAAAGATACTTCATGTTCTCCTGATTGACCGCCAAATAAGACACCAACTTTGATTTTTTGCACTGGAACCATCCTTTCAAATCTATGTATGAAAACAGAGTTTCATAAGTAACTATCACTTAGTAAGTATCACTTTTTAAATTTATATTCATTATATTACAAAAAAAGTCTTATAACAAACCCAATATGGCACCTGCTGTTGACTTTTTGATAATTTAGACATATAATATAATTGACAAATGATACTGAATTCCATTATCAACATACAGGAGGGTAGTAGCGATGACTAGAGATAGGATATCCATGCTGGAACGGGAAAGAGAAGGACTTTTGAATCAATGGACCCGCAATGAGGGCGACAGAGTAAAACTTTTAGTCAGAATCATGGAAATCGAGGAAAAAATCGATGAGTTAAAAAAAGGCGCTTAGTTTGTCAGCCTCGATTGCTTTTTAACGGACTACCAGAAAGTCACAAAAACGTTGTCAAAACAAGCTTTTATGCGATTGACAGCAACCTTAATATATGTTAAAATTAACTAACTAAAACCTAAGAACGCTTAATTCTTTCTGAATGGAAAGAAGCGGGGGACCCGATTTTTGGGGTGAATCCCCTTCGACTAGGTATGTACCCACTAAAGAAGGGGTAGGGCTACTCTTCGGCCCGAACCCGTCAGCTAACCCCGCAGGCGTGAGAAGAGGAGGTTGTTAGCTATGAGTGCTACTTCTTTCTGCACTAAAGCTATGGATCTCCATAGCTTTAATTTTGTCCAAAAATACGTCAAAGGAGGGGTGTTATGATGATAAGTCCTATGGATGTGCGGTATGCAGTCATAGGTGGAGGCAATGGGGGACTGGCTATGGCAGGTTACCTGGCTTATAAAGGTTTCTTAGTAAATCTTTATAATAGAACCCAGGCAAGAATCCAGAGCCTGATGGAGAACCCCACAATTGAATTGACTGGTTCGGTAGAAGGAACAGGTTTGTTAAATAAGGTAACGTGTGATATAGGTGAGGCTATACGAAAAACGGATATTATAATGGTGACTACTCCTGCCACTGGGCATTATGAATTAGCCCGGTTGATGGCTCCTCATCTAGAGGATGGCCAGATAATTGTTTTAAACCCAGGCCGCACCGGTGGAGCACTTGAGGTTTATGCCACTTTGCGGAAAGCGGGATGTCAGAAGAACGTAGTTGTTGCGGAAGCTCAAACCTTTATATATGCCTGCAGAGCTACAGGGCCCAGAAGTGCCAAGATATTTAGTGTCAAGCATGAAGTTGCTCTGGCTGCAATTCCGGCCATCTTTACAAAAAAAGTCGTACGACTTTTATCAGGGGCTTATCCTCAGTTTACCCCGGCCAGGAACGTTATGGAAACCAGCCTGAACAACTTTGGAGCCATTTTCCATCCGGCGCCTACTCTGCTAAACAGCGGCCACATTGAGCGTGGAGAAACTTTCGAATATTATCTGGAAGGCATAACGCCATCCATCGGTCAAATCCTGGAAAAACTTGACTCTGAGCGGATGAAGGTTGCTACAGCCTTAGGTGTTAAAGCTGTCTCGGCTAGACAGTGGCTAGAGGAGTCTTATGGTGCCAAAGGCAGTTCCATATATGAGGCTATTCAAAACAATCCAGCCTATAGAGGGCTTACTGCTCCTAAAGGTTTGGATACGAGATATATACATGAGGATGTTCCGTGCAGTTTAGTGCCCATTTCATCTATTGCGGCAAATCTGGGAATAGAAACCCCAACTATAGACACGATAATTCGATTGGCAAATATAATGACAGGCAAAAACTTTTTTGAAGAAGGCAGAACTGCCAAGAAGCTAGGTCTAAAAGATTTAACCGCCAATGAAATCCTTGAATTTGCCGAATCCGGCGAATATCTCACTGTAATAAATCCCGATGAAGAGGTGGTGGCATGATGAAAAAGGTAATTGCTGCCTCAATAGGAAATTGCGTTCACGTAGCAGGGATAATGAATTTCTTGTATTTGGCAGAACACGAGGGATATGCCACACGTTTTTTAGGTGCGGCTGTTTCTATTGATAAATTGCTGGAAGCAGTAAAGGAAGAAAAACCGGACTATGTTGGTGTAAGCTATAGACTTACACCTGAACCTCTCAAAAAAGTCCTGGTGGAATTGAAAGAAAAAATCACTAAACTAGGTTTAAAAGATATAAAGTGGATTTTTGGAGGCACTGAACCTACTGCTGAAGTGGCAAAGGAAAGCGGCATTTTCTCCTTTATCTTTGATGGAACTCAAGATCCCGATGAGGTCATTGGGTTTTTGAAGGGTAAAACTTTCACAAAAAGCGATGACTATCCTCAAGACTTGATTTCAAGGATATGGTCAAAATATCCATACCCAGTCTTGCGGCATCACATTGGTTTGCCTACCTTAGAAGAAACCATTGCCGCTATTGAGGAAGTAGCCGAATCCAAAGTCCTAGATGTAATATCTGTGGCTCCTGACCAAAATGCTCAGGAACACTTTTTCGAGCAGGAAAAAATGGATCGCAGATTAGATGGGGCAGGTGGAGTGCCTCTTAGAAGCCGAGAAGATTTTGAAGCCCTTTATAAAGCATCTCGAAGGGGCAATTATCCCATCCTTCGCTGCTATAGTGGAACGAAGAATCTTATTCCTTTTGCTGAGCTTCTGGCTGAAACAATTAAAAACGCCTGGTGTGCGGTACCTCTGTATTGGTACAGTGTTTTAGACAGGCGAGGCCCTCGCTCTGTAGAAGAAGCCATTAGAGAAAACCAGCAAGTTATGAAGTGGCACGGGGAGCGAAACATTCCCGTAGAAGTCAATGAATCTCATCATTGGAGCTTAAGGGATGCCCATGATACTATAGGTGTTGTCACAGCATTTTTAGCTGCTTACAATGCCAAGAAGATGGGTGTCAAAGATTACGTTGCCCAGTATATGTTCAACGTTCCCCCATCTATATCTCCGGCAATGGACCTGGCCAAAATGCTGGCAAAAATAGAATTGATAGAAGGCTTGCAGGACGAAAACTTTACAGTGTACCGTCAAGCCCGGGCAGGTATTGCCAGCTTACCTGTAGACCTTAACCAAGCAAAAGGTCAGCTTGCAGCGTCTTGCCATCTTGCAATGGCTATAAAGCCTCATATCTATCATGTGGTGGGTTATTGTGAAGCCCATCATGCAGCAACTGCCCAAGATATCATAGAAAGCTGCAAGATAGTTCGGGGTGTAATCCGCAACGTAATGTTGGGAGCTGTGGATATAACTCAAGATCCAAAGGTGCAGGAGCGGAAGAACCAACTTATCGAAGAAGCTCAAGTCACTTTAGAAGCTATAAAATCTCTGGGCTCTGATGTAGACGATCCTTTAGCAGATCCTGCTATCCTTGCTAAAGCTGTTAAAATAGGAATCCTAGATGCACCGCATCTTAGAGGAAACGAGGCAGCTTGTGGAAAATTAGTTACACGTTTAGTAGACGGAGCACTATATGCCTACGATGAAAAAGAGAATCGGATAATTTCCGAAAAAGAGCGCATCGATAGGATACTAAGTGAAAACAAAATAGGCAACACTGTATAAGATTAATACCGGCGAAAGCCGGTATTTTATTTTTTGTTGCAAACCTTACTTGTTTTTACTAAATTGTTTTGATACCATAATAAAATAAGATATAACAAGATACCCTTAACTGGAGGTTTGCTATGGTTGTAGAAAAAGAAATCCTAAATAAAGCTGCTCAAGCACCTTTTGGCCAAAAACTGGGCATAAAAATAATTAAAGCAGAAAAAGGCTATGTTGAATTGGAGCTAGATACAAATCAAGACTTGGCCAACCACATAGGAATTGTCCATGGCGGTGTTACCGCAACCCTCTGTGATACTGCTATGGGTTTTGCCGCTATGTCGGTGGGAGTTTTCCCTGTAACAGTAGAAATGAAAGTAAATTACTTATCTCCAGGCAGCATAGGGGATAAATTAATAGCAAAAGGCAAGGTTGTAAAGGAAGGCCAAAAGCTAATAGTAGCTGATGGCGAGGTTTATGACGGAGAAACACTTATTGCCAAAAGTCTCGGAACTTATTTTATACAAAGTGTCCAATAATAACGCACTAAGTCACTTATAAATTAATGAGTGGAGGTTTTTTTATGCTGCTTGATTTAAACCCCATTGCCTTTAAAATAGGCCCTTTATCAGTGCATTGGTATGGAATATTTATGGCTATATCTTTTTTAGTAGGTTCCTACTATCTTCTGCAAATGGGAAAAAAGATAGGTCTTGATGAGGATTTTATATTAAACCTTGTCATGATTGTTATTGTTTCAGCTATTGTGGGAGCACGGCTGGTGTTTGTACTGACCAATTACCCAGAGTGGTTTATTAAGGAACCGCTAAATGTGATAAAGGTGTGGGAAGGCGGCTTGGCATGGCACGGCGGTCTTCTTGGAGGGCTTTTGGCAGGTTGGATGTACTGTAAAAAGAACAAAATAAATCCCAATGTCCTTGCTGATTGGACTGTAGTAGGCTTGTGTGTTGGATATATCATAGTGCGTATAGGTAATATCTTTAACCAAGAAGTGCTAGGCCGAATGACCCAGTTTTCTTTTGGCAGATGGCCTGCTCAGCTTGTAGGGTCGTCCATCGGCGTCATACTGCTCATTAGATATTTTTATCTTCAAAGAAAAGGTGTGCCTACTGGATATCAGTTTTGGTCTTTTATATGGTATCATCAGTTGCTTCGAGCACTATTAGAAGAAACGGTGAGAGAAAATCCATTGTTTTTAATAAAATACGTAAATCCCAACTGGGGTTTTGGCTTTGTCACACTTACCCAGTGGTTTACACCTTTGGTGATGGGAATCGCATACTATATGTATAAAAAAAGTAGTAATGAGAAGAGCTTAGGAGATAAAATTTTATAATATATAAAAATGAGAAATAGTAGCAATCCAAATATTACGGCCGGGACATGAGAACTCCTTTTTGAAATCGATTACAGGTCCTCAAACTTCAAAGATGCACAGTATCATCCAAACCATATTAAGTCACAAGTGCCTTCTACAACATGCTCATTTAAACTTTTCATATGGAAGGGCAATTCTCCTTATGACGAGACGGTTAAGCTTCTCAAGGGGAAAGTTAAAGCCTGCTGCTGCTACGAGAATGATTGGACAAAAGTTATGAAAATACTTATGTGATTGGTCAAAGAGCTTAAAACTAATTCTAGCACGTCGGAAAACTAACTATAACGTACAAGGGAGGAATCAGTAAGCGATGGGTGGACCTTTAACAGGAATTCAAGTACTGGGATTTACCCATTTTGCCCAGGCGCCGTTTGCTTTGCAGCTGCTTGGGGATCTTGGGGCAAATGTGATTAATATAGAAAAACCTGGTACGGGGGATTTTAACCGGACCTTTTTTCCAAACGAAAAAACCGGGAACCAAAGTCCCTTTTTCTTGTCTATGAATAGAAACAAAAGAAGCATGGTTTTGGATTTGAAAAAGCGGGCCTCAAAGAAGGTTATGGAGCGACTATTGAAACGAACCGATGTGCTAGTTACTAACTACCGTCCGGGTGTATTAGACAAGTTAGGGCTCGGATATGAGGATTGCAAAAAAATAAATCCGCCTATTATTTACTGTGAAGCTTCAGGCTTTGGTAGTACTGGTCCTTATGCTCAGCAACCTGGTCAGGATTTACTGATTCAAAGTATCAGTGGTTATACTTCTATATGTGGCACTGATGGCATGCCCTCCACTGGAGGCGTTTATGTAATTGATATGTATAGTTCCATGATACTCGCCTGCGGTATTCTATCTGCATTAATCCATAGGATGAAAACAGGGCAAGGTCAAAAGGTAGAGGTAAATTTACTTGATTCTGCATTTCATTTACAGTCTCAAGAATATGGCTACTACCTTAATACCGGGGTGCTACCTAAACGCCCCAAAAAGTATACTGGGCATGTATATCAGGAAGCCCCCTATGGTATCTATAAAACTTTGGATGGTTACATTGCTATTTCCGCTAACATGTATGAGAAAGAAGTCAAACGTTTTGGAGAAATACTTGGTATTGATAACCTGATTGAGGTTATGCCTAACAAGAAGGTAATGATGGAAAACAGGGAAGAAATTTATGATTTGATTTCCGAAGTAATAAAAAAGAAACCTACGGATTATTGGTTGAAAAAGTTCAAAGCAGAGGGCTTTTGGTGTGCAGAGACCAACACTTATGAAGAGGCAATCCATCATCCTCAAGTTATTCATAATGAAATCATAAAGGTTATGGAGCATCCGAAGGCGGGGAAGGTGCGTGTTATAGGAACACCGATTAAATTCAGTGAAACCCCGGCTGAAATTCGTATACCACCACCGCTTCTGGGTCAGCACACGGAGGAAATTCTGGAGGAATTGGGTTATAGTAAATCTGAAATAGCTGAGCTAAAGGCAGAAGGGGTCTTAGGTGAGGTTGATAAGAAATAATTTAGCCAAGGTGCTGGGTATACTTTTAATGTTTTGCCGACTGTTATTAAAGATGGTTTTCATAAGGACATGAATACTTAATATATTGTAAAAGGAGTTGGCTAAAACAATGAATAAAAAGTTTAGAGTTGGGGTAATCGGTGTGGGTTCTATTGCCCAGAGTGCATACTTGCCGGTTCTTTCCTCAATGGACCACGTGGAGATTTCCGGTATCATGTCAAAGAACATTGAAAATGCAAGAAGAGTCCAGGTTCGCTTTGGGGCAAAAAATGTTGTTGAAAATCTTGAACAGCTCATAGATTTAAAAATAGATTGTGCCTTTGTCCTAACTCCAAAACAGATACGTGCTAAATACGTTGTGCCTTTATTAGAAGCCGGTATTGATGTATTTTGTGAAAAACCTTTGGCTGTGACATTAAAAGAATGCGAAGCAATGGTAGAAGTTGCAATAAAGACAGGTAAAAGGCTAATGGTTGGTTTTAATCGCAGGTTTGCTCCGGTATACAGACAGGCAAAAGAAGCCTATGGAGAACTTATTCCTGATGTAGTAGTGGCACAGAAAAACAGGCAGGTTTTCGAATATAGGCCAACCCTTGAAAATGCTATACATATGGTTGATCTTATGAGATACTTTTGTGGAGAATGTGAGGTTCTGCAGGCATTTTCCAAATTTACCGATCCTTACCAACTGAGGTTTTCGTCAGGGGCTATCGGTATGCTTGTTGCTGATAGAAATTCTGGGCAATGGGTAGAAACTTTGGAGCTTCATGGGCACAACAGAAGTGTATATGTATTTGCACCTGATAGAATAACAGTTGCTAACAGCGATAGGTCATTTACTACTGATATGACCCCGCTTGCAACGGGCTGGGTTAGAGTGGAAGATAAGTTTGGTTTTAGACCTGCAATAGAGCATTTTTTCGAGTGCATAAAAACTGGTAATCAGCCACTTACAAATGCAGAAGATGCTTTTAAAACTCACGAGCTTATGCATAGAATTCTAAAGTCTGCAGGTCTTCCCGATTTATCGTAGATAGCGTTTTAAGATTAATAAAATCATTGTTTTTGCATGTATCTTCTCCTAAACACCGTATTTATTGTATTCGATTACATTGACAATTTTGCGAAAATAACTATAATATATAATAATGTACTATTTAATGGAAAACACCATAATTTTAGCTCCAATTGAGGGCAAGATAAGGGGATAAAGAGTAGACTTTTGGCAATAAAAAACTAGGGGGTGAAAAATGTGAAAATTACCGATATAGCAAAATTAGCAAAAACATCAACAGCGACAGTATCACGAGTCTTAAATAACGACCCTCGAGTAAAGGAAGAAACGAGACAGCGCGTATTAGATATTATTAAAAAAACCGGGTATAAAAGGAACACTTTAGGCAGAAACTTGAGAAAGATGCGAAGTGGCAATATATTGGCCATATTGCCCACAATTTTAAACCCTATTTACGCCCGTATAATTGACGGTGTAGAAAGGCAGGCCAACAAGTCAGGTTACGGGGTTATTATAGCAGTTAGCCATAGAAAGAAGGAAAACGAACGGAAACAGCTTGAAATGTTGCAGACAAAGGAAGTGGACGGGGCAATCACTTTTGTATCCTCACTGGATGAGCAGTTTTTGGGGGAAATGGCCCGGGAATATCCCTTAGTTTTATGTGCCGGGTTTACTCATTGCGAAAATGTAAGCTATACATGTATTGACAACGAGAAGGCAGTATATGATGGTATGAAATATTTATTATCTTTAGGACACAAAAGGATTGCATGTATCAATCACAAATTCTCAAAGGTTTATGAATATCAGCGAAAGATGGGTTATGAAAGGGCATTGAAAGAAGCTAGGCTGCCTATACGGCCGGAATATATGATTACAAACTGTACGGATTTTAAAGATGGCTATAATTATACAAAGAAGTTAATGGAGCTTCCTGAACCGCCGACTGCCATTTTTGCTTTTTCCGATAAAATTGCTGCAGGTTGCATTAAATGCCTAAATGAGATCGGCGTTAAGGTTGGTTCTGAGGTGGATGTCATGGGGTTTGATAATATAGAGCTTTGTGAGATGATTACCCCGACCCTTACAACAATAAATCAACCATTAGAGGAAATGGGAATGGTTGCATTTGATATGCTTTACGAGAAAATCAAGAATATTAAAACGACCCGTAAGGCGGTCATAATGGATCATAAATTGATTATCAGGCAATCAACCCGCCCGATGAAAAACGCATAAATAATTTCTTTCGCCAATAATTTAAACGATTACAAAAAAACTTTTCAACAAAGGCTCCTGCCTGTTTTTTTATAAGTAAAATGCTTAAAATTTATACAATTTCGAGCTTTTACTTGACATAAAACCCCATGTTTAGAAGTATTGACAAAGTGAAAAAGTTGTTTTATAATTTATGTAAAAGTTTATTAATATAATAATACTGAAATCGTTTTCAAAAAATAAAACTGAAATCGTTTTCAAAAATGGTTTATCCAAAAATAAGAAGTACTAATGCTATTTTAAAGACTGCTGGATTAATGAAAAGCAAGCACTTTTTGGTTTACTAAGGATGTTCCCATATTATGCATTACTTGATTTTTTATGGGGATACCTTCAAATATAATTAAAAACATCATTAATTTTATTTAAAATGTATGTAATCGTTTACAAAAATCAAAACAGGAGGTATGGCAATGCCAGATTACAAATATTTTGAAGATTATGAGATAGGTGAAAAGCAGGTTACATCCGGTCGTACTATGACAGAAGCAGATATTCGCCTTTTTATAGGATGTTCAGACAATACCCATCCTGTTCATGTAGATGCACTTTATTGTGAAAAACATCCTGCAGTTGAAGGGTGTATTATTCAAGGTGTTTTGACCTTAGCAGTGGCAGATGGTTTTATGGCAAAAGAGATTACACCGACCAAGGTGCCATCCATCCACTATGGTCATGATAAAATTCGCTATATAAAGCCAGTATATCCTGGAGACACAATTTATTGTGAGACAAAAGTCATAGACAAACAGATCAAGAATGATGAGTTTGGAATTGTGACATGGGAAGTTTATGTTTATAACCAAAAGGGAGAACCTGTATTGTTCCATATTGATAAGCAGATGATAGGTAGAAGGCCAAAAGATAAAGAGAGGGAATAAATATGGGTGCATTGGATGGAGTCAAAATTTTAGGTTTTACACATTTTGCACAAGCCCCTTTTGCATTACAACTGTTAGGAGATCTTGGAGCGGAGATTATAAACATTGAACGCCCTGGAACGGGAGATTTTAATCGTACTCATTTAGCGTCACCAGATCGCCTAGGTGGAGAGAGCCCTTATTTCCTGGCAATGAACAGAAACAAACGCAGCTTGTCACTAGATTTGAAGAAACCAGAGGCTAAAGAGATTATTTATAAATTAATAAAAGAGGTTGACGTGATTGTTACCAATTTCCGCCCAGGAGTTTTGGACAAGCTCGGATTTGGATATGAGGATGCAAAAAAAATCAATCCAAATATAATTTTTGCCCAAGCCGTAGGATACGGCAGCTCAGGGCCATATGCAGACTTACCCGGACAAGACTTTTTAGCCCAATGCTTAAGTGGATATACAACGATTGTAGGTCCTGATGGGCCACCAATGTCCGGAGGCACCTTTTTGATAGACATGTACAGTGCATCTTTGTTGGCAAATGGGATTCAAGCTGCCTTAATCAACCGGATGAAAGGCGGTTCTGGGCAGTTTGTTGAAGTCAATCTGTTAAGCTCAGCATTACATATGCAATGCCAGGAATTAACATATTATCTTAACACTGGAGAACTCCCGCAAAGACCCAAGGGGTATTCCTCTCAGGTGCATAGTGAAGCACCTTATGGAATCTATGAGACCAAGAATGGGTATATGGGTATATCCAATGTGCCTCCTGAGAAAATAGACTTGTTCTGCGAAATAGTAGGTATAGAAAGCATAAGGCATCTGGCGAAAGATAAGGCTGAAATGTTAAAAAACCGCAATGAAATATATCCCATAGTAGCAGCCGGCATTAAAAAGCAGACGACGGAATACTGGATTGAAAAATTACAGGAAGCGGGTTTCTGGTGTGCAAAAGTAAACAGATATGATGAGGTAGTAAAAGACCCTCAGGTTGTTCATAGCAACATTATTCAGACAATCCATCATCCAAAGGCTGGTGATATTAGAGTTATTGCCTGCCCGATAACCTTAAGTGAGACACCTGCTGAAATACGCAAAAGCCCCCCAGTACTGGGAGAAGACAATGAAAGCATTTTAAAAGAGTTAGGATACACAGAAGAACAAATTCAAGAATTTAAAAAAAGGCAATTATTTTGATTGATGGACCTACCCATTAATCAAAATAATTATAAAAATTATATAAGAAAGAGGGAGAGGGAAAAATGGAAATGAGAAAGTTGCTGGCAATCTTTATTATTGTGCTAATGGTTGCCTCTTTGGTGGGGTGTGGTTCTAGCAATAATGAAGCTACCCCACAGGAAACAACAGAAACAACAGAAGCAGGAGAAGAGGATGTTATCTTAATCGGTGGAGTAAACGACCTTTCAGCAGATCGTTCTGTTCTTGGAAATGCCATTAATAGAGGCGTTGAGCTGGCTGTTAAAGAAATTAACGAAGCAGGTGGCATTTTAGGCAAAAAGGTAGTCTATAAGGTTTATGACAACCGCAACGATGCTCAAGAAACTATCAACGCATATACTCGTCTATGTAATGTCGACAATGTAAGTGCAGTCATCACAAGTGATGCCTCTTCGATTTGTATGGCATTGATCGAGGTAAGTGGTGTAGAGAAAATTCCTGTATTAGGAATGCCTTCAGATCCCCGTGCAACTATGAATGTTGCTACAGGTGAGCCCTATCCTTATATGTTCTTAGTTTCTCAGCCAAACGCTGTTGCACAAGCAAACATAATTGCACACTATGTGAATGAAAATACTGATTTGAAAAAAGCTGCAGTATTTTATGACCAGTCAAACGCTTATTCTGTTGCCAATTCAGAAGCTTTTATTGAATTCTGGAAAGAATTAGGTAATGAGGTTACAATAATAGAAACTTGTAACAAAAATGATCAGGATTATAAGACTCAGCTTTACAAAATGAAAGATGCTGGAGCAGAATTCATTTATTGCCCAATTACAACAACACAACTCGTACTGCTTGCTAATCAGGCATCCCAAAATGGAATCGGTTTACCATATGTAGGAGCAATGGACATGGCAGATCCATTCCTGTCCTTGATTAACAACCCTGAAGATGTAAATGCTTACTTCCAGGCAGTTGCTGATATGAAGTCGGAACGTGTTGCAAAATTAAATGCTGCTTATAGGGAAGCTTATGGTGAGGATGCTACTGTTAAATCAGTTAATGGCTACGACGCCATGTATATTTTAAAAGCCGCAATTGAAGCAGCCGGTTCAGCAGATCCTGAAGCAATCCGTGATGCTTTAGAGAATAAGATTCAGAATCTGAAAATACTTGTATCTGATAATTACACAATGGATCCTAAGACCCATGCTCCCAAGGATCTAGGAATGGTAATTTGTAAAATTACTAATGGAAAATTAGAAACCATAGGTTATTACGAAGCGAATTAAATAAAATATTAAAAATATAATATAGTTGTTTTAATGCCGGCAATCTCTCTGTATTACCGGTTGCCGGCATTACACTCATATAAAAGGTTGAAAGGTGAATCCCATATGTATTATATACAATTACTAATCAACGGTATTTCGCTGGGTTCTGTCTATTCGGTTATAGCAATAGGATTTACACTTATTTTTAGCATTTTAAAGTTTTCAAACTTCTCTCATGGCGGCGTCATGGTTGTTAGTGCGTACTTTGGCTATGTGCTATCAACAAAGCTAAACCTTGGATTTTTCCCTACATTACTCATGGTATCCGTTTTTGGTGCATTAGTAGCAGTTGTGGTGCAGTATATTGGGTTTGATCGCATTCGTAAAAGTGACGGAAATGTTATGCTTCTTTTTGTGTCAAGTGCAACATTAGGCACATTGTTGCAGAATATCATAGTTATTACATTTTCAAGCACCTATTATTCATACCCCAAATTCTTTACAACGAGTTTTGTAAAAATCGGCAATTTTACAGTTGGTGTAACAGATTTAATGATGCTAGTTTTTTCCACAATCTGTATTGTTGTTCTGATGTATGTTTTATATAAAACCAGGTTGGGAATATCGATTCGTGCGTTGTCAATGGACGCAAACACTACGCAATTAATGGGAATAAATGCTTCCTTCGTTATAGCAGTTACTTTTATGATTTCAGGATGTTTAGCCGGTGTGGCAGGCATGTTTCTAGGAATATCCTATTCTTTATACCCACAGCTCAATGCGCTAGTATTCAAAGGTATGATTGCCTCGATATTAGGTGGGCTCGGCAACATTTCTGGAGCACTATATGGTGGACTTTTATTAGGCGTTGCTGAAGTTTTCCTTACAAACTTTGTTGGTGCCAGTTTAATGCCTGTATTCACCTTCCTGTTTTCTATAATATTTCTATTAGTTCGTCCACAAGGTATCAGCGGCAAATTTACGCTAGAGAAGGTGTAATAGGAAGGAGGAAAGGATATGTCATATTATATAACAGTATTAACATCAATAACCGTTGACTTAGTTGCAATACTGTCTATGTATCTGCTGTTAGGTCTTACTGGAATATTTTCCATGGGTCAGGCGTCCTTTATGTGTATTGGTGCTTATGTAACTGGTATGATTGCGACAAGGGCAGATGTCCCAATGGGTGTATGTTTAGTGCTTTCAATACTTGCAGGCATGATTTGTGCATTATTTGTCGGTATGCCATGTATAAAGCTAAGGAGAGACTATATAGCTTTGGTCACCCTTGGTTTCGGGGAAGCTATCGTTGCACTGCTTAATAACATGAATAACATAACAGGTGGTGCTTTAGGTATTACAGGGATTCCTCGTAAGATAAACCTATATTGGGGATTACTCATACTCATTTTGACTATTTTATTTGTGGTTAACTTCAAAAATTCTAAATTTGGTCGTCAATGTATTGCTGTTAAAAATGATGAAATTTCGGCTGCTGCTATGGGTATTAACGTAGCCCGTGTAAAATTGTTAGTATTTGTTATAGCCGGAGGAATTACTGCAATGTCCGGTTGTTTGCTGGCTTATTCAACTACTTATGTAGAACCTCTCGCCTTTGGAGTCAACCGCACAATCAACTGGATTAGTACGGTATTTGTAGGTGGTATTAATAGTTTAAGCGGCTCAACGGTCTCAGGCCTTATATTTGGTATCCTTCCAGAGGCATTGAGATTTTCAAGCTCTGGCCGCATTATTCTACAATGTCTTATCGTTATTTTAGTCGTTAACTTTTTACCACAGGGCCTTTTTGGTGAAAACGAAGTAGGAGATATTTTTAAGAAAATCAAAAGAAAATTGACCAAAAAACCAACCGTTTGGGAGGGGGAAAAATGAATATTGTAGAAGTAAAGAATCTATCGTTGAATTTCGGTGGTGTTAAGGCTGTTCAAAATGTTTCATTAACCATCGAAAAAGGCGGTGTTACAAGTATTATAGGCCCAAACGGTGCTGGCAAAACAACTTTTTTTAATATAATCTCGGGTGTCTATAAACCCACTTCAGGTACAGTTATTTTTGACGGTCAAGATATTACCGGTTTAGAACAACACGAAATATCCTTATTAGGAATGTCACGTACCTTCCAGAATATACGTTTGTTTGGACAATTGGATGTATTACGTAATGTGCAAACTGCATTGGACTCCCGTGCCAGATATAATTTATTTGATGCGATAATAGGGTCACCAAAAAAAAGAAAATTTGACAAACAAAATGCAGAAAAAAGCATGGAATGTCTTGAGTTAGTAGGCCTGGCAAAGTATGCTTATGAGAAACCTGGCAGTCTCCCTTATGGGATGCAGCGTAAAGTAGAACTGGCTAGAGCACTGGCTAGTGACCCGAAACTTCTTCTCTTGGATGAACCTGCGGCAGGCTTAAATTTAACTGAAACGGAAGAATTCATCGAGCTGCTACATCGCGTCCAGGAAAAGTTTGATTTAACCATTTTATTAATTGAGCATCGCCTCCAAGTGGTTCACAGCTTGTCCAAGAAGATTTACGTATTGAATTTTGGTGAGCTCCTTGCCGAAGGTACCTCGGAGGAGATTCAAGCCAACGAAGAAGTTATCAAGGCATACATGGGGGAGGATGACGAATAATGCTCAGTTTAAAGAATGTATCGGTTAGTTATGGCTATGTCACTGCTCTACAGGATATATCCATTGAAGTCCCAAAGGGAAAGATTGTTTGTGTTATTGGCTCTAATGGTGCTGGAAAAACTTCATTACTCAATGCCATATCTGGCCTTGTAAAAATAAAAAGTGGTGAAATCCTATTTGAGGGAGAAAAATTGCCTCCCCAGTCACACCATCGGGTACGAAAAGGCATAGTACAGGTTCCGGAAGGAAGAAAGATTTTTGCTGGATTAACCGTTGAAGAAAACTTAGTTATTGCAGACCCGAAAGGGTACAAGGGTCTTAAGGAAAAGCAAGATGAGATATATAATCTATTTCCTATTTTAGGTCAGCGTAAACACCAGCAGGCTGGTACTTTGTCTGGCGGAGAGCAGCAGATGTTAGCGGTTGCTCGTGCTTTAATGGCAAATCCCAAGGTGATTATGTTTGACGAGCCTTCCATGGGGCTAGCACCAGTCATTGTGAAACAAGTTTTTAAACTTATTAAAACAATTAATGAGCAGCAAAATATGACCATCCTGTTGATAGAACAGAATGCAAAACAGGCAATGGCTTTGAGTGATTATTGCTATGTTCTTGAAAATGGCATTATAAAAACAGAAGGCGATTCTAAAGAATTATTAAATAACCCCAATATTCAAAAAGCATATTTGGGAGCTTAATAATTCGGGCTTTTGGTATCTTAAAATTTCCTATAACAAAAGCTCGTATTATGATAAAAAATGTAATCGATTTCAAAGGAGTGTTGATTATGCAAGGATTTATAATTGAAGCAGAACACAAAATCCCAGTATATGCAGAAACAGATGTTTTAGTTGTAGGAGGCGGTCCGGCTGGATTTAGTGCAGCAGTGAGTGCAGCTCGGGCAGGTGCCAAAGTTATCTTGATGGAGAGATATGGCTATTTAGGAGGCATGGCAACTGGCGGCTATGTGCTTCTACTGGATTGTATGGATGATGGTAAAGGTAATCTTGTAGTTAAAGGTGTCGTTGAAGAATTGGTGGAACGCCTGAAGAAAGTAGATGGTGTAATTGGGCCCGAGAAAGAAATTTGGGGCAGTACAGATATAAACCACATTTTAAAATGGCGTCAGTGGGCAGGCACAGGCGGTGAAGATAAGATTGTACGCTACAGCCCTGTGGTGGACCCAGAAATGATGAAATGTGTATGTAATGATATGGCGGAAGAAGCCGGTGTGCGTTTACTTTTACACGCATGGTTCAGCAAAGCTTATATGGAAGACAATGAGATAAAGGGTGCCATCTTCGAAAGTAAGTCTGGACGTATGGCAGTGCTTGCAAAAGTAGTGATTGACTGTACAGGTGATGGTGATGTATTTGCTTCTGCCGGTGCTGATTTTAATGAAGGCCATCTGCCCTTAGGACTCGTTTTCCGTGTGGGAAATGTTGATACGGCAAAGGCAGAGAAGCATTTAGAGAATCCTGAAAACGGAAAGAAGATTTCCCAGGACCTTAAGGAAATTGACGGGGTTTCAGGTGGATATAGCTTCGGTATATTGCCCCAGGGATTCTTCATGCGCAGCAGCATCCACAATGTTGTGTGGTTTAACAATACTACAAAGGGAAGCGCAATAAATATTGATGATTTAATTAAGGTGGAAGTAGAAACCCGAAAGGCAATGATGAGAACTATAAAATATTTCAGGGAAAATGTGCCTGGTTTTGAAGAGGCAGTTGTTATTGATACTGCACCACAGATTGGAACCCGCTCATCCCGTATGCTAGATGGTGAATATGTGATTACCCGTAAAGAATTACTTGAAGGTGCAAACTATGAGGATGCGGTAGTATATGCACAGCCACCGTATAGAAATTTTGATCCAAGCCATTCCTTAAAGCAGGTTCCCTATCGCTGTTTCTTACCGAAAAAAATTGAAAACCTTCTTGTTGCGGGTCGTTGTATCTCAGGGGACTTCGGAGCAATTGAAATGCTGCGTGTTATCCCAACAGCAATGCTTATGGGTCAAGCCTGTGGTGTGGCAGCAGCACTTGCTGTGGAATCTAATGTTGCTCCCCGCAATGTAGACGTAAACAAAGTTAAAGATATTTTACGCAGTCAGAATGTATATATACCCAATTAATATCATAAATCAACATCTGCAACACTAGTTATAAAAATGCTGGCGGAATACGATACAGAAATTTTGGCTCGATAAAATGACTGTTTTAGAAGTTTTGGATTATGTTAAAAAGTGGTGAGGAGTTAAGATTATGGATATAAAACAATTTATTGAGAAACATAAGGTCATCGTTATAGTTCGGCGCTTATATGGTGAAAATTTGATGAAGTTGGCTGATGCCTTAGAAAAGGGTGGTATCAAGTTGATGGAAGTTACCTTTGACCAATCAGACCCTGATTGCATAAAGAACACTTCCGATACCATAAAAGAGTTAAAATCAAAATATGGTGACAGAATGAGGTTTGGTGCAGGTACTGTTCTTACAGTGGAACAAGTTGAAGCTGCCGCATCTGCTGGCGCAGAATATATTATATCCCCCAATGTAAACCTAGAGGTAATTAAACGTACCAAGGAACTAGGATTAATCTCCATACCTGGTGCTATGACACCTACAGAAATAATTGCCGCTGACCAAGCCGGTGCCGACTATGTAAAGATATTTCCGGTAATAGATTTGGGTCTGAAGTATATGAAGAACATTATGGGCCCAATTAGTCACGTCAAATTTATAGCAACCGCCGGTGTAAATGAAGAAAACTTTGCAGATATGCTGAATGCAGGTTTTTGTGGTGCAGGTATTAGTGGTAGGCTAACTGACAAAAAGTTGATTGAAGCAGGTAATTTCGAAGAATTTACAAACCGAGCTAAGGTATTTGTGGAGATTGCGCAGAACAACGGTAAGGAGGCTTAATTGATGGGCAAAATCATAGGTTTTGGTGAACTCATGGTGCGTCTGTCACCTCATGGATATTTAAAGCTATTACAGGCAAATGATTTTAATGTTAATTACACAGGAGCAGAAGCAAACGTATGTGTATCCTTAAGTAGATTCGGCCTTGATACGGAGTTTGTAACAAAGCTCCCGAAAAACGATGTTACCGATGTTGCTTTGTCTAGACTCCGCCAGTATTCTGTAGGCGTAGATAGGATTGTATACGGCGGAGATCGAATTGGAGTTTATTACCTAGAACGTGGAGCATCTCAGAGACCTTCAAAAGTAATCTATGATCGTAAATACTCCTCGTTATCAATGGCAAGCCGTGATGATTTTGACTGGGATAGTATTCTAGAGGATGCAGATTGGTTACATTTTACTGGAATAACTGCAGCATTAAGTGATAATATGCCAGCGATCTGTGAAGATGCATGCAAAGCTGCAAGAGCCAAGGGAATAACAGTTAGCTGTGATTTAAATTACCGTAAAAACCTTTGGACCCCTGAAAAAGCACAAGAAGTTATGACAAAGCTCGTGCAATATGTAGATGTTTTAATTGGCAATGAAGAAGATGCGGCAATGACTTTAGGTATTCATCCGGAAGATACCGATGTAATCGGAGGAAAATTAAATTATGAAGCCTACAGTAAACTTGCTAAGCAAATTAGCGAAACATACGGTGTGAAAAAGGTAGCATTTACTCTTAGAACCAGTATTTCAGCTTCAGATAACAAGTGGGCTGCCATGCTTTATACAGATCAAAAAGCATATTACTCAAAGGAATACATGATCCACTTGGTAGACCGCGTCGGTGGTGGTGACAGCTTTGGAGCTGGATTAATATATGCCTTATACAATAACTTTGATCCACAGAAGGCCATAGAGTTTGCAGTAGCTGCTTCCTGCTTGAAGCAAACCATGGAACAGGATTTCAACCTTTCAACAGTAAGTGATGTAATCAGGCTGATGGAAGGCGATGGATCGGGCCGTGTACAAAGATAATAATATAAACTTGTAGTAAATGACACCTGCAGGACATGTAAGTAAACCTGCAGGTTCTTTTCTAAAATCTATGCCACAGGTTGTAGGGGAGGTAAGAGCTTATGCCAATAACGGAATTACTTTCATTCAATGCAGAAAAATATCCAAATGACGTAAGCTTAATCGAATGGGAACCATCGATTAATAGTCGAAGGGAGATAACATGGCAAGATTTTGAATACATGAGTAACAGACTTGCCAATGCGTTACTCTCGTACAACTTAAAACGTGGGGATAAAGTGGCAATACTAACGATGAACTGTCTTGAATGGTTACCAGTATACTTTGGAATTCTCAAAACAGGAGCTCTGGCTGTACCCCTAAACTTTAGATTTACTGCACAGGAAATAAAAAATTGTATAGAAACAGTTAAAGCAAAGGCTATAATATACGGCCCTGAGTTTAAAGAAAAAATCCAGCAAATAAGAAAAAATCTCAGCTCAGTAAAAACATTTATATATGTAGGGGAAGATACACCAGCCAATGCACAAAACTATAAAGACCTACTAAACCAATACCCTTCCCGGCATCCGGGCATAAAAATCTCGGATAGTGACGATGCTGCCTTATACTTTACATCTGGCACTACTGGGTGTCCAAAACCCATTCTCCTCACACACCACAACCTATTTTCTGCATGTATAACAGAACAAAAACACCATCTTCAAAACCGAGAAGATAACTTTTTGTGCATTCCGCCCCTTTATCATACCGGAGCCAAGATGCACTGGTTTGGCAGCTTAATTAGTGGTTCAAAAGCCGTTATTCTGCGTGGGGTAAAACCAAAATGGATATTAGAAACAGCATCAAAAGAAAGAGTAACAATAGTTTGGCTCCTTGTCCCATGGGCTCAAGATATTCTCGATGCAATTGAAAAAGGGGAAATAGACTTAAAAGATTATAACCTCAAACAATGGCGATTGATGCATATTGGAGCACAGCCTGTTCCACCAAGTTTAATTAAGCGATGGAAAAAGTATTTTCCCAATCAACAGTATGATACAAACTACGGCTTAAGTGAGGCTACTGGTCCGGGATGTGTTCACCTTGGAATTCAGAATACACATAAGGTAGGTTCTATCGGTTTACCGGGTTATAATTGGCGTGCAAAAATCGTAGATGATGAAGGCCACCCCGTTCCAACAGGTCAAGTCGGTGAATTAATAGTTAAGGGCCCGGGTGTTATGAAATGTTATTACAATAATCCTGAAGCTACAAACCAAGTGCTAAAAAATGGTTGGCTATATACTGGTGATTTGGCTAAACAAGACGAAGATGGTTTTATTTACTTAGTTGACCGTAAAAAAGATATTATAATAGTAGGTGGAGAAAACATATTTCCGGTAGAGGTAGAGAATTTTCTTCGCACTCATAACGATATAAAAGATGCTGCAGTAATTGGTATGCCAGATAAACGCCTAGGTGAGGTTCCTATAGCAGTTATTGAGACAAAGCCCGGCAAAATTCTAACTGAAGAAATGGTTCTTGATATGTGCAAAGAGCTACCAAGATATAAAAGGCCTCGTAAAGTAATTTTTGATAAAGTTCCTCGCAATCCTACAGGTAAGATAGAAAAACCAAAACTCAGAGAAAAATGGTGCTAATAAAAGAGGCTACCCTTTTTCAGGGTAGCCCAGAACGTGTATATACTGTATAGTATTGTTAGTAAAACAAAGATAATACGGTCTTGACGCGATCCTACTTTATCTAAACATTGACTTGGAACGAAAATTGAGTTATCATTTAATAGAGCTTTATTAAATGCGCCTGTAGCTCAGCGGATAGAGCACCGGCCTCCGGAGCCGGGTTTTGCGGGGGTTCGATTCCCTCCAGGCGCACCATTTATTTTTCATGAAAAACAGTAGAGCATCGCAAAAAGAGAGTTCTGCGATGCTCTTTATATTTTTACATCATTACGTTCATTTCAGGAATGCCAATCCTTCTTAGAAACATATATTCCTGTTCACTTATGCGCTGAATACACCAATCGTCATCGTGATAGCCGTAATCGTTGTCGAAGTCAAAATCAAAGTCAGGAGAATAACCTGAAGAAGACATAGCGAATCTGCGGGGAACAAAACCTACAAAAAATCCCGGTGATATTCTAAAAATGAACAGGAAGCGAAATCTTGGTCTTCTATGGAATTGTTGGGTAGTTGGTTTTTCGCTCACTGAACCATCTCCTTTCTCTTTGGCTAATACATAGTATGAAGCAGCGTAACATTTTGTGCCATTGCCCTTTTGTGAAATAGAAAGGTATAATAAATTATATATTCCAAAATTTTCGTGAAAGGGGCAATAACAATGGATTTTTTGACAGAGATTGAAAAAGCTAAGGAGCTTAAAACTTTAGCCCTGTCCTTTGACAATATATCTTCTGCAAAGCTGATTCACACAAGGGATATTGTAGTAGATGAAAGGGTAAGGTACCAGTGCAGCTACTCAGGCTGTAGAGAATATGGAAAACGGCTCATGTGTCCGCCTTATACCCCCAGTGTAGATGAATTTAAAAATATACTTGCCCGTTACTATATGGCCCTTTTAGTGCAGCTTACGGCAACGATAAAGGACAATGATAATTGGGAACCGGAAGCAAACAAGTGGGCATTAGAGCTTCATGATATTATTTATAAATTAGAAAAAAAGGCTTTTGCTTTAGGTTTTCCTTTTGCCGCAGGCTTAATTGGCGGGTCATGTAAACTGTGTCCCACTTGTCCTGTGGAAAAAGATAAAAGTGCAATATGTGTAGATCGGGAGAGGGCAAGGCCTTCCATGGAAGCTATGGGAATAGATGTGCTGCTGACCTGCAAAAGAGTCGGAGTTGAAATAACCTTTTCTCCTGGACAGGTTATCTGGACAGGAATGATTTTGATTGATTGATTGTTTCACAAGTATTACATTTGTATTAAATTTTGTCTTTTTTGTTGAAAGGGTAATTGCAAATTACTTATAATTAAACTAACGCAAAAAAGAACAAGACCTACTGGGAAGGGGAGAATAATGAGAAATGGTTTAAATCGGAAAAGACTATTTGCAAGTTTTTTTGCTGTCTTGTTCGTATTAACTGCTTTTATACCAGCAAAGCCCTGTGATGCTGCAGCTTCAGTAAGGGTATTACTTGACGGCAAATATTTAGACTTTGATGTGCCGCCGATTATTGAAAACGATCGGACACTGGCTCCTTTTAGGAAAATTGGTGAAGCCCTTGGTGCGGAAATCCAGTGGGATCAGGCCACCAAGACTGCCACGGCTTACAAGGGCGATAAAACTGTATCTCTTACAATAGGCCATCTAACTGCTTATGTAAATGGAACACCCATAAAACTTGACACGCCTCCCATCATTAAAAACGACAGGACTTTAGTGCCTATCAGGTTCTTTAGTGAGGCTTTTGGCGCTCTAGTTTCCTGGGATAACGGGACAAGAACTGTATTGATAGACACCAGCGGCAAGCCTTCAAAGTACATAATGGGGTATTACTACTCCCAGTCTTACCAGGACTTTTTAAACAATCTTGACAAAATGTCATCTACAGCAGTAAAGTGGTACACCTTAGATGAGAACGGAGATTTAACAGATAGGGATAATCAGCGCTATATAAGTGTCCCCCAAGGCTATGAAGAAGTAATTAGACTATCCAAAGAAAATGACGTGGAAATTCAAATGCTGATATTTGAAAGCGATTCAGAGAAACTCTCAAAGATACTTGCTACACCGGAATCAAGAGTGCGCCTTGTAAATCAAATACTTGCTGTTGTAGAAAGGGAAGGCTATGATGGAGTAAATGTGGACTTTGAATATCTAAAGGCAGCTGATAAAGACAACTTTAATGAGTTTACAAGTCTCCTTTACAAAGAGCTAAAGGCAAAAGGCAAGAGTTTGAGCCTTTCACTGCCAGTAAAAACCGAAAAGGCAGACTGGTGGCCAGGATATGATTATTCCACATTAGGCCGAAACTGTGATTTTGTTGTGCTTATGGCCTATGATAAAAATCCCGGCACTCCAGGACCCCAGTCAGGCATAGATTGGGTGGAAGAAGTGGTTGACTATGCTATCGCTCGAATTCCAGCAGAGAAAGTGGTCCTTGGCATAGGATATTATGGTTATGATTGGGGACCTGCAGGTAGGAGAAGTTCTGTTATTTTAGAAAACAACGGTGCAACCTATTTGAAATTTGCTGATGAGCTTTCTAAACAGTATGGATTTAGTCTACAGCTGGATGAAAAGTCTGGCATGTATTATGGAAGTTATACAGATGAAAATGGAGCATCTCACGAGATATGGATGGAGAGCAACTACTCAGTGGATAAAAAGGCAAAAATGGTAATTGAAAAAGGACTAAAAGGCGTAGCCCTTTGGAGATTAGGTTATACAACAGCTTCTTTTTGGGATATCTTGCTTGACAATTTTGACCCTGTAAAATTATAGTAATAATTTCCATTTACTGAAACGACATCTTCCAAGGTAGGATGCATGGTTTCCTATTCTAAAAGGAACCATGCATCCTATTTTTTGATAAATTGACAAAGTATTAACAAAGAATTACAATTGTAAGTACATAAATTATGTCACATGTATACAAAAATCTTAAAAAAATGCTATAATATATAAGATAACACCAAATACTATCCGGAGGTGCAGGAGTGCGAGTCCTGGCTCTCGTAGGAAAAAGTGGCACAGGCAAAAGCCATAAAGCTCAACAAGTTGCTAAGGAAAACGGCGCAAGCTTTATTATAGATGACGGTCTCTTGATACATGAGAGTAGGGTACTGGCAGGTTATTCAGCTAAACGGGAATCTACCCGTTTGGGAGCCATTAAACGAGCTATTTTCCACGATCCTGCTCATGCCGAAGAGGTTAAAAAGAAGCTTTCTGAAGTGAAAGTGGATAGTCTACTGATATTAGGCACGTCAGACTCAATGATAAGAGCAATTTGTAAAGCCCTTACCATTCCTTTCCCCGAATTAATCATTCGGATAGAAGATATTTCTACACCACGTGAAATCAATACAGCTAGGATGGTGCGCAAAAGCAAGGGTAAACACGTGATACCTGTTCCAACTCTTGAAATTAAAAAGGATTTTTCCGGGTTTTTTTTGGATCCACTTAGGATATTTCGAAAGAGTAAAGGCAAGCCTTCAGAACTGTTGGAAGAGAAATCCGTAGTCAGGCCTACCTACAGCTATATGGGAAAGTATACTATAAACGACACCACCATAAGCCAGATTGCTTTGTATACCGCTCACCAGGTGCCCGGAATTGGCCCCGGAGGAAGAGTTTTCATTGAAAACTATTCAAGCGGTGTGATATTGAAACTTGAGCTTATGGTGCAATATGGGATGGCATTAACACCTGTCCTTGAAAAAGTTCAGGAAAAAGTGGCTCAAGTAATTGAACACATGACTGCTTTAAATGTTTTACAAGTCAATGTCACTGCCAAAAACATATTTTTTAAAGATATCAAATAAGTACAGGAGGTTAGAAATGTTCAAAATATTAGACAAAAAAGTATTAGCACCATCTATCAAACAATTTGTGATAGATGCACCACTGGTAGCTCAAAAAGCCCAGCCAGGACAATTTATCATCCTTCGCATTAAAGAAGGCGGCGAAAGAATTCCTCTTACAATCGCTGACTTCGATAGGGAAAATGGCACTGTGACTATCGTGTTTCAGGAAGTTGGCAAAACCACTAAAGAATTGGGGACCCTTCAGGCAGGAGACAGCATTGCAGATTTCGTAGGCCCTCTCGGCGAGGCAGTGGATTTTACTGGCCGCAAAAAGGTCTTAGGAGTAGGGGGAGGCCTAGGAGTTGCACCTCTTTACCCAAAACTAAAACTCCTCAAAGAAAATGGTGTGGAAGTTACCAGCATTATTGGAGCCAGAAATGCCGATATGCTGATAATGGAAGATGAGATAAAAGCAGTCAGTGACAGGATGTTTGTTTGTACAGATGATGGTTCAAAAGGACGGCATGGCTTTGTCACAGTAGTGCTTAAGGAACTTCTGGAGCAAGGGGAAAAATTTGACGAGATTATCATCATAGGACCTCCAATATTGATGAAAATTGGATCTGAGATAACAAAACCATACGGCATTCCCACCATGGTTAGTCTCAATCCCATAATGGTTGACGGTACAGGAATGTGTGGATGCTGCAGGGTAACTGTAGGAGGAGAAGTGAAATTCGCCTGCGTTGATGGACCGGCCTTTGATGGTCATAAAGTGGATTTTGATGAACTCATAAAGCGCCTGGAAACATACAAGGATGAAGAAAAATTAGCATTAGACAGGCATGAAGGGGGTAGTTGCAAATGTCATCAATAAATCGCAGCAAAACTAAAACACCTATGCCGGTGCAAGACCCTAAAGAGCGGGGCAGAAATTTTAATGAAGTAGCATTAGGATACAGGGTGGAAGAGGCAATCAATGAAGCCCGGCGCTGCTTGAACTGTAAAAACCCAACCTGTATGGAAGGTTGTCCGGTGCACGTTAAGATTCCTCACTTTATCAAACATATTGTTGAAGAGGACTTTGAAAGTGCCATTAAAGTTATAAAAGAGACAAACAGTCTTCCTGCCGTATGTGGTCGCGTATGCCCCCAAGAAGAACAATGCGAAAAAAGATGTGTCCTTGGCAAAAGAGGTGAACCGGTTGCTATAGGACGTTTAGAGAGGTTTGCAGCTGACTGGGAGCGAGAGCAGGGCACAAAGGTTCCTGAAAAACCAGTATCTCGTCAGAAAAAGGTAGCTGTTATCGGTTCAGGACCGGCAGGTCTTACTTGTGCAGGAGATTTGGCAAAACTGGGCTATGAGGTTACAGTCTTTGAGGCCTTTCATGAACCAGGAGGAGTCTTGATTTACGGTATACCTGAATTTAGGCTGCCTAAAGCAATAGTAAAACAAGAAGTAGAGTTTATAAAAAAGCTGGGAGTAGAAGTTAAGACTAACATGGTAATGGGTCAAGTTCTAACGGTAGATGACCTTTTAGAAAAAGAAGGTTATGATGCTGTGTTTATAGGAACCGGTGCAGGTCTGCCTAGATTCATGAACATCCCAGGAGAAAATTATCTGGGAGTTTACTCGGCAAATGAATTTTTAACAAGAATAAATCTTATGAAAGCATATAATTTCCCTGAAACCGACACTCCTGTTAAAGTTGGGAAAAAAGTGGCTGTTGTAGGTGGGGGAAATGTGGCAATGGATGCTGCCCGTTCTGCCCTTAGAATGGGTGCTGAAGAGGTATATGTAATTTATCGCCGCTCAGAAGAAGAAATGCCTGCCAGAAAAGAAGAAGTTGAACATGCCAAAGAAGAAGGTATCATCTTCAAATTTTTGACAAATCCCATCCGCATAATAGGCGATGAAAAGGGATGGGTTAAAGGTATAGAATGTATTCAAATGGAACTTGGAGAGCCAGATGCTTCAGGTAGGCGTAGACCTGTTCCAATAGAGGGTTCTGAGTTTATCCTGGATATGGATACAGTAATCATCTCAATTGGCACTGGCCCCAATCCGCTATTAATTAGGGCAACAGAAGGGATAAAGCTCAACAAATACGGATATATAGAAACAGATGAAAACGGCAAGACATCAAAGGAAGGAGTCTGGGCAGGAGGAGACATAGTTACTGGAGCAGCTACAGTTATTTTGGCTATGGGTGCCGGCAAAAAAGCCGCTCAATCTATTCACGAGTATTTGCAGAACAAATAAATTCCACAAATATATTTTTTAAAAGGGCGGAACGTGTATCCACATTTTCCGTCCTTTTGCAAATTCAACTCTAGATTTGTGCTCCTCCATTAAAACTTGTAATTAACGCATATAGAGGAGTGATAGCATGAAAATTGGCATTCCAAGAGCACTGGCTTACTATGCATACTACCCCTTTTTTACCACATTTTTTGAGAAATTAGGCCTTGAGGTAGTAGTGTCAGATGAAACCACCAAGGAAATTATGGATTTGGGTATTGAAGATACCATCACCGATGCCTGTGTTCCTCTGAAATTATTCCATGGCCATGTCAGAAATCTCATGAATCGGGTAGATTATGTCTTTGTGCCAAGACTTGTGAGTGTCAATCATGAGGCCACCTTTTGTCCCAAATTTTTGGGTTTGCCTGATATGGTAATTTGCTCCATACCAAAATTAAAAAACATGCTGGAAGTGCGGATTGATTTAAAAAAGAGCAGATTTGAGCTTTTCAAGCTTTGCATGAAATTGGCCAGGAGGTTCAAAAAAGGATTCTTTAAGGCTTATAACGCATATTTGAAGGCATGTCTAAGTTTGAAAAATTATGCCCATCAATTTTTGCAAGGGGGAATTCCTCCTTTGGGAATTGTGGGTCAAAAAAAGAACAAAGCCATAACCCTTGCAGTGGTGGGGTACCCATACATATTATATGATCCCTATTTGAGTCTTGACCTTATCAAAAAGCTCATTGACATGGGAGTATACGTGGTTACTCCTGAAATGATTGCTAAAGAAGATAAGCAAAAACAGGTGGGCAAGATTAGAAAAAACTTGTTTTGGACTTTCAGCAATGAAGTGATAAGAACGGCTTACAGCTTATTTGAAAAGGGAAGTGTGGATGGTATAATACACGTCACAGCTTTTGGCTGTGGTCCTGATTTTATTGTAGATAAACTAATGGAAATTGATGCTAAAAAGTATAATATGCCGTTCCTAACGGTAACCATTGATGAACACACAGGTCAAGAAGGTCTAAATACAAGACTGGAAGCCTTTGTTGATATGCTAAAAATCAAGAAAGCTAAGAAAGAGGCGGCATTGGCATGAGAAAGGTTTCATTTCCTTATATGGGGACATCTTACATTCCTTTCAAAAAATTGTTGACGTCTTTTGGAAATGAAGTAGTAATTCCTCCAAAGCCCACGGAAGAAACCATAAGCTTTGGGACAAAATTCGCTCCCGAATTTGCCTGTTATCCCTTTAAGATTGTATTAGGCACTTTTGTCCAAGTCCTTGAAGCAGGAGCAGATACTCTTGTGTCATCAGGAGGCGTAGGCCCATGTAGGGCAGGCCTTTATACAACCCTTCAGGAAAAGATATTAAAAGATTTGGGATATGAATTTGAGATGATTACATTAGAACCACCTGGAAGGCACTTTAGAGATTTGCTCTACAACATAAAAAAGCTGATAAATGCTCCCCTCACTTGGAGAGATTATATAAATATTACGAAATTCGTTTGGAAGCAATTAGTGCTCCTTGACAAAGTGGAGCGTCTATCTCACAAAGTCCGCCCTGTAGAAGTGAAAAAAGGTGAAGCTACTAAAGTTTACAAAAAGTGTGTGGACATGATCGCATCTGCGGAAAAATACGGGGATTTGAGAGAAATAGAAAGGGAATGTGAACTTTTATATGATAATATAGAAAAAAGGGATTATGAGCCTATTAAAATTGGTATAGTAGGAGAAATATATGTCCTCCTTGAACCCTCCTCAAATTTAGAAATTGAGGAGATGTTAGGTGACCTAGGAGTTTATGTAGAAAGATCTATGTTTCTTTCAGATTATACTATATCCAATGCAGTGATGGACTTATTTCACATGGCTGGCGAGCGGGATGTTAAAAAGACAGCTGCTCCTTACTTTAAGGAAATGTGCGGCGGTCATGGTAGGGAATCTGTAGGCAATGCAATACTCTTTGCAAAGAGGGGGTTCGATGGAGTAATTCAGCTTTCTCCTTTTACCTGTATACCTGAAATCGTAGCAAAAAGCATCTTGCCCACAGTATGCAGAGACCACAAAATAGGTTTCTTGACTATAAGTCTGGATGAGCAAACGGGAAAAGAAGGCCTTAGAACTCGTATAGAAGCATTTGTGGATTTGCTAAGGGCCAAGCGCAGACGAACCAAGTCTTTTGCGGTAAAACCACAAGTAGCAAAGGAGATGGCTTAATTGGCGTATTACTTAGGTGTTGATGTGGGTTCAGTCAGTACTAATCTTGTGTTAATCGATGAAGAGGAAAATGTACAGGAATCTATATACATAAGGACCCAGGGCAATCCCATAAAAGCTGTCCAGGTAGGTATGAGAAAACTGGCATCTAAAAATAAAGGCGATTGGGATGTGCGGGGAGTAGGGGCTACGGGCAGCGGTCGAAACCTGGCCGGTGTCATCGTTGGTGCCGACGTGGTTAAAAATGAGATAACAGCCCATGCCGTTGCAACACTACGAGAAGTCCCCGATGTGCAAACAGTCCTTGAAATAGGGGGTCAGGATTCCAAAATTATCATTATTAGAGATGGTGTGGTTACAGACTTTGCCATGAATACCGTCTGTGCCGCTGGAACTGGTTCCTTTTTGGATCAACAGGCAAATAGATTAAATATTCCCATTGAAGAATTTGGCAATTACGCGTTAAAGTCAAAAAATCCTGTCCGCATAGCCGGTAGATGCGCAGTTTTTGCTGAATCGGACATGGTGCACAAGCAGCAGTTAGGACACAGACCTGAAGACATTATCCGGGGTTTATGTGAAGCACTGGTGAGAAACTATCTTAACAATATTGCTAAGGGAAAAGAAATTAGGCCTCGCATAGTTTTTCAGGGTGGAGTGGCAGCTAATGCAGGTATGAAGGCAGCTTTTGAAGATGCCCTTGGGGAAGAGATATATATACCAAAGCATTATGACGTAATGGGCGCTTTAGGTGCAGCACTGCTGGCTAAAGATGCTCAAGTTTCCAAAACCCGGTTTAAGGGATTTGGCCTTTCTGACATCAATTTTACAGCTGACAGCTTTGAATGCAATGGCTGTCCTAATCACTGCGAAGTGGTAAATATCAAAATGGAAGGAAAAGTTATTGCCCGGTGGGGAGATAGGTGCAACAAGTGGAAAGTAGTAGAAAATACTGTGGCGTAAATAGTCTATTTACTATATTTTAAATAGCTGCTGCAAAGTTAAATTGTCTTTGCAGCAGCTATTTTACTACAAAAAAGAATGTCCTCATTTAATATAATTTTTATACCCTGTGTTTTCAAGTTTTTTAGCTTTGGCAAGTACCTCATCCCTCATATTGTCTTTGTATTTTTGCACTTTTTCCTGAATTTCAGAGTATTTGATGCCCAGTATTTCAAGGGCAAGCAAGCCGGCATTTTTCGCATTGTTTATTGCCACAGTAGCTACCGGAACTCCTCCTGGCATTTGGACGATGGAAAGCAGTGAATCAAGACCGTTTAAAGTAGACGTTTTAACAGGTACGCCGATGACAGGAAGGGGAGTAATTGCTGCTACCATACCCGGAAGGTGGGCAGCGCCTCCTGCTCCGGCTATAATTACTTCAATTCCCCTTGACTGAGCACTTTTGGCATAGTCAAACATCCGCTCAGGGGTCCTGTGGGCTGAGACAATAGTTATTTCGTACTTTACGCCAAACTCATCTAGAACTTTGGCAGCTTCCTCCATTACTGGAAGGTCAGAGTCGCTTCCCATGATAATTCCCACTAAAACATTGTCCTTCATTTTTATCCCTCCGAAACCACTCTTATAGTTTCCTTAACTATCTTTGCTTTCTCTAAAGCATCATCAAGATTTTTGTCCACAATAGTTACATGGCCCATTTTCCTATAAGGTTTGGTCTCCTTTTTTCCATATATATGTAAGTTAACTCCTGGAATTTTAAGTATCTCATTAACCCCTTCAAAATAGGGCTTACCTTGATAACCTTCTGCTCCAAGGAGATTAACCATTACTGCTGGCATTATGAGATCTGTGGAACCTAAAGGCAAACCGGTGATGGCCCTTAAATGCTGTTCAAATTGAGAGGTAACACAGGCTTCTATGGTGTAATGGCCGGAGTTGTGGGGTCTTGGGGCAATTTCATTGACTAAGACCCTCTTGTCCTTTGTCAAAAACATCTCCACACCGAAAATCCCTACGCCGTCTAATGCTTTTACACATCTGATGGCCAAATCTTCAGCTTCTTTTTTTATGGATTCCTCAATTCGCGCAGGAGCCACAGTATCGTCACATATATTTGCCTTGCTGTCAAAGGTCATTTCCACTACAGGATAGCATTTTATCTCACCATTAATGCTCCTGGCCACCATAACAGCCAGTTCCTTTTCTACAGGGACCAGTTCTTCCAGGAAAGATTCTACTTCCAGGGCATTTGCTATGTCCTGAGGCTTTTCAATTACAAAAACGCCCCGGCCGTCATAGCCCCCTTTTCGAGCTTTTTGAACTGCAGGCATGCCAAAATTCCTTGCTGCCTCATCTAAGTCCCCTTCTACAAGAGACCAGCGGGCAGTGGGTATGCCGTACTTGTCCAACATTTGTTTTTGTTTTGCCTTATCTTGTATTATTTCCAGGACTTCAGGAGAGGGATATATTTTATGCCCCATAGCCTGAAGCTCCTTTAGCACTTTAGTGCTTATATGCTCAATTTCAAAGGTTGTAATATGGCTGTTTACAACCAGCTCGCGGATTTTCTCATCATCGTAAAATCCAGCCACAATTTGTTTGTCAACTAAGGAATATGCAGGGCACTGAGGCGTAGGATCTAACACGGTTACGGAAAAGTTAAATTTTCTTGCCTCCTGGGCCAGCATTTTGCCTAACTGACCACCGCCGATTATTCCAATTTTATAATCCATTGGATTTGGCATAGGAATTGACCTCCTGAAACTATTAATTTGGAAGTATTATATCACAAATTTGGGACAAATTTTAAATAAAAGCAAAACCTGTTGATAACTAACTATCGATACCAATAGAGTGAAGTACCTCGCTAGTTATCAACAGGTAATATTATATTTCCCACAAAATACGAAGTTATAATAATAATTTCATGGACCTTTTACCAATAATATTAAATAGCACCGTTTTTATTAATGAAACAAGAGGTGAATGCAATGCGTGCCATGTGGCGTGGCTCCATAAGTTTTGGATTAATAAATGTGCCCATAAAAATGTATGCGGCCACTGAAAATAAGAGGATAGGTTTTCGCCAAATCCATCGCCAGTGTGGGACACCTATAAGCTACCAAAAAGTGTGCACAACCTGCAATCGTAAAGTGGAAGAAGATGAGATTGCCAGGGGCTACGAGTTTGAAAAAGGCAGATATGTAATTATAGAGGATAAAGATTTAGAGAGCATCCCTGATGAAACCACCAGGACCATTGATATTATTGATTTTGTTAATTTAGCAGATATAGACCCCATATATTTCGGCAATTCCTATTTTTTAGGTCCTGAAGAAACGGGTCAAAAGGCATATGTATTGCTGAGAAAGGCTATGGAGGAAGGGGGCAAAATCGCCATTGCCAAAGTTGTTATACGCTCAAAACAAAGTTTGGCATGTATTAGGCCTTATGGAGAAAGGCACTTGGTAATGGAGACTATGTTTTATCCTGATGAAGTTAGAAACGTGGAAGAAGTGCCTGTACAGCAAAATGTTAAACTCAATGAAAAAGAGATTGAAATGGCTGTACAGCTGGTAGAATCATTATCCACTAGTTTTGAACCGGAAAAATACACCGATGACTACAGGCAGGCCCTTATTGACATAATTCAGGCAAAAATAGAGGGAGAAGAAGTAACTACACCGACGCCACAAGAAGGAAAAGTTGTAGATTTAATGGAAGCATTAAAGGCCAGTCTGGAACTGGCAGAAAAAGCCAAAAAGACAAAAGAGCCTTCTAAGGGTAGAAGAAAGGAAAAAGTTGCCGGCGGCGTGTAATTAGAAGTTTACCTGTTTTATTACGGGATGACGAATCAATCCATCCTCTGTAAATTCCATATATTCCACCACCACTTCAATCCTGGGCTTAACCCAACACACCTGCTCCTTTATGTCAATTGGCAAGGGCTGGATAAAAGGGCAGAATTCTGTCTTTATTTTATTTAATTTATCAAAAAGCAATGATGCCGTTTCCTGATTTAGGCCGCTGCCGGCCCTTCCCACATATACAAAATCCTGGCCTTGAAATACTCCTAGGAACAAAGATCTCACTTCTCTGCCCTCGTGGACAAATCCGCCGATGATTGCAGTAAAGAGCTTTAAGTTTTTGATTTTAAGCCAATCTGAGTGTTTTTGACCAATTCTGTATGGGCTATCTAGCTTTTTGGCAACAATGCCCTCCAGGTCTGCCTCTTTTACAACAGAAAAAAGTGCAGTACCACTATTGTAAACTGTATCTGTTACTGCGATTGGATCTTTGGAGGGAATTAGGGATTTTAAAAGTTCATCTCGATATTTAAAAGAACATGTAGTTAGGGCTTCATTCCTGTAAAACACAATGTCAAATACCACATACGTTACCGGTATTTTTTTAGCAAGATACTTGATGGTAGCCAAATCTTTCGCAAAATCTCTCCTTATTATCTGGAGGAAATTCGGTTTGCCGTCTTTTAGTGCAACCATTTCCCCATCTAAAATAATATCTTCATTTATTAGAGATTTTAATTTATGGACTATTTCAGGGTATTGAGATGTTTTTACATTTTTTTTGCGGTTATATAGCTGAACTTGGCCATCTTTTATGTGAGCTAATATTCTTACGCCATCCCACTTTACCTGAAAACCGGTATTTATGTCATCGAAAGGCTTTCGGCATATTTTTGGCTCCATGGGCAAAAAAGGGACAAAAGGTTTTACCATAAAATCACCCTTAAGTGGTTTTCTGAAAAACTGTTTTAAATTAGTTTACTACATTCTGCAAGTTCCAATACTTTAACACATAATCAAATTGGTATATAATGATGTGTAGGTGATATAGTGCCGCAAATATTGTTAGAAGATGAAGAACTTAAACTCACAAATCTATCTAAACCCCTGTGGCCTGACGATAACATTACAAAAGCAGATTTCATAAAATACTATGTGGAAATGGCCCCCGTAATTCTGCCACATTTAAAAGACAGGCCTATGGTTTTTACCAGATATCCAGATGGGATTTACGGCAAAGCCTTTTATCAAAAAAATGTGCCCTATTATGCTCCAAAGTGGCTTAAGACTTTTAAAATTGAGTCTAGTGAAGGTAATATAACAGAATATGTGATAATAAACGATGTTAAGAGTTTAATATGGGCTGCAAACCAAGCTTCCTTGGAACTTCATCCATGGCTTTCCAGGACCTCTTCCCTGGAAAATCCCGACTATATCATTTTTGACTTAGATCCAATGGAAAATACTAATTTTGAAGATGTTCGAAAAGT
>JAMNZY010000205.1 GCA_023622055.1 Bacillota bacterium | reverse complement strand
GCTAGTATGTATCGAATTCTTTAATCTTTGTGTATTTCCCCTAATCTATGTAAATAATAAATATAACCCATTATCATAGGTTAGGAGGAAATACTATGGTAAATAAAAAAATTACCTGTATTAAAATAATATGCGTATTGCTAATAATGACCCTGGTGGCAGGCTGTACAGCAATAACAAGGCGGGATAGGGATAGAGATCCTACACCTCAGGAGGATACCCGACAGGGACAGCCCTTAGGAACAAAAAAACCTTCCCCGCGTCAAGAGTCTACCCAGCAAGAGGCTGACAAAAAACCCTCCCTGCCCAAAGCCCTACAGGCTAGCGAGGGACAGGAGCCTAGCTTAAAGGTATTTATTCAGGAAGAAAATCGTGTTGAAGAAATGAAGCTGGAAGACTATATAAAAAATGTTGTAGCCGGGGAGATAAAAAATGACTGGCCCGATGAGGCTATAAAAGCTCAGGCCATAATAGCCAGAACTTTTGTGCTAAACTTTATCGATGAAAAGGGTCAATCAAAATACGGAAATGCCCATATATCCACTGATATTGAAGAAGCACAGGCCTGGAATCCTGAAGCAGTCAATGAAAAGATAGAAAAGGCAGTGCAGGCTACCCGAGGGCAGGTCATGGTATATGACGGAAAATATGCTCAGGCCTGGTTTCATTCCAATGCGGCCGGCAAGACTGCAACAGCCAAAGAGGGCTTAAACTACAAAAAGGAAAACCCTCCCTATATCAAGATGGTAGATTCCCCCGATGATTCTCCAGAAATACCTGATGATGAGGTTAACTGGGAATACAGCGTACCCAAAGCTAAGGTACTTGAAGCCCTAAATACCATGGGTAAATCTTTGAAGGATTTTAGCAAGGTTTCTATTGGTCAAAAGGGTGAATCAGGAAGAGCGGTCACTCTTTCCTTTGACGGAACAGAGGTATCTGCGCCAGATTTTAGAATAGCTATAGGTAGTACAGAAATGAAATCAACCTTGCTGGATGCAGTAGAACTTCAGGGAGATCAGGTGGTGTTTAAAGGTCGAGGCTATGGTCATGGAGTAGGTATGTCCCAATGGGGAGCTTATAAAATGGCCAAGGAAGGCAAAAAAGCTGAGGATATAATATCCCACTATTTTCAGGGAGTAAATGTTGTGAAAATGTGGGATTGAAGATATATAAAGTAGCATACTCACTCAAAGTCCATCATATACTGTCTTAGGAGGGGATAGTATTATGATTCGGGATTTGGATGATAAAAAGACCACTAGAGGCCGCAGCCACAGTATATTGATGGAAAACCGGCAAAAGGTGAGTATTACAGGAGTTCAAGACGTAGACAGCTTTGATGAGGCTACGGTACTGCTGGTAACTGATATGGGCTATATAACCCTACACGGAGTGGACCTCCATATAAGTAAATTAAACCTGGAAGAAGGTCAGCTAATTGTAGAAGGAGAAATCATAGCCCTTCAATACAGCGATGCTGACTATGCCGGCGGAAAAGGCTCAGGACTTTTAAGCAGGTTATTCAGGTAGGGAGGCATGCCTATGACCTTAACTACCACCAATCAAGCCTATATTTTTTTGGCCACAGTATATGTAGGAGTGCTATTGGGTCTAATATACGACATATATAGGGCCTTTAGGATGATTACAAAGCCTGGCAGATTGCTACTGGCTGTTTTTGATCTTTTATTCTGGATCCTTGCGGCCCTTTTTTCTTTTACCATGCTCTTTAAGGTCAATGGCGGAGAGATTAGGGTTTATGCCTTTATTGGACTGGCATTGGGATGGGGTATTTATACTCTGGCAGTAGGTAGTATTGTAGTAAAATTTTTGGTTAAGGTTTATGAAATTGTTTCAAATATTGTTCTTTGGCCTATAAGGATGACAGGAAGAGGGATAAAATGGATAGCTAAAAAGATTCCGGTGAAAAAGTTTGCCAAAAGTGAAGAAAGTAATAATGTTTAAATTATTCTTAAAGTAAAAAAGGACTTTTAATTTGATTGTCGAATAGTATATAATATACCTATATCTATGGCGTGTTGTATATTGCTAGTCCCATTTATATTAATCTGTCGGGAGAGGTAGTAATTCAATGAAGAAGAAAAGATACACTTTAAAACCCAGAACAAAAATATTATTGGCATTGCTCTTTCTAGGCTATTTTGGTATCACTATGTTCAAACAGGAAATAAAACTGAATGAGCAAAAGGCGGAAATACAGCACCTAAACGATAAAATAGCTGAGACAGAGGAAGTAAATGCGGAACTAGAGCGGCTGATCGAATACACCGAGAGTGAGGAATTCATCGAAAAAGTCGCTAGAGAACGCCTAGGTTGGGTAAAAAAAGGTGAAATTATTTTCATCGAAAAGAAAAAAGATTAGAGGAGGAGCCCTTGTTTTATGCCAGTTAAGGTAGGACGAATTCTGGAAGGAACTGTT
>JAMNZY010000202.1 GCA_023622055.1 Bacillota bacterium | reverse complement strand
CTTCTGGTGTGGGGATAGCGGACTCTAATTGCCACAGTCCTGCCGAAAAGGGGCGATGACACAAAAGCGTCGCCGGAAGGCAGGTAGGGAAGCCTGCGGGCTTCCTCTACTTTTATGTCGGTCTCTTCACTTATAGTGGCAATGTCTGATGCCCTGACAGTCCTAAATATTATCTTGGTATTTAGCTGGGCGGTAACAGTCTCGTCCAGCAGGGTAGGCCGCTGGGTTGCCAACACCAAAAACACCCCATACTTTCGCCCTTCCTGGGCTATTTCGGTGATTATTCCTTTAGTAGCGGCATCTTTCCCTTTTGGGGCAAAGTTGTGGGCTTCATCTGTTGCAATGATAAAGGGCGGGAAATACTCTTCCCCTCTTTCCCCTTTAAGTTCCCCGTCTTTATAATCCCTCCGCTGTCTGTAAATATTAGACAATAGATATGTGGAAAATACCTGCAGAAGCCATATGGGGCCCTGAACTACCACAAGCTTCCCCTGCATCATGGCCGCTTTTACCGGCTTTATGTCGTGGCTAAAAAGCCCGGCATTGTAAAGGCGCCTCAGCCGCCAGGAAATCCCCTGGACTGAAGGCAGAGGGATATTCTGATATTTATCTAAGAGCTCCTTCATTTTTCTGTATTTGTCCTTTTCCATGGGATCATCCATATCTTGTCTTAAAGCTTGTTCAATTCTTGACCTGCCTTTTTCCAGTGCTTCACTTAGCAGTTCCAAGCGATGGGAAAAGCTCAAGTACGTGTCCCCACGCAGGTGCAGCTCCTCTACGGCACTTGACATGGCTTCTGTCAGAGGTGATGCTGCAGAAAGCAGGGCCAGCAAATCATTTCTGGTTAAATTTTGAAACTCTACCCCTACGTGCTCTCCAATTTGAAATTTTTTAAAATATTGGCTAAAGTCTATGGCTTCCTGGATATTTTCCTGGCTTTCTGAAAACTCCATCTCATAGTGGGGATCCAGCATCAGGGCAGGAAAGCGGTGTTTCATGATTTCCTCCATGATCACCCGAAGGCCAAAGGACTTGCCGGAACCGGAACCTCCAAAAACTCCAATGTGGGGATATTGCTGAAAGGACCTTAAATCTAGAAAGAAGGGCACATTCCGGGTCTTATAAAGCTCGCCCCGGGAGTACATTTCACAAAGGCCCTTTAAATCGTCGTCCATGGTGGCAGCCGTCTCTTCTGTATTTTTTATTTCTCCAAGTAAGAGGGCGTCTTCCCGCTTGCCTTTTAATAAATATCCTCTTACTTCATCAAAAAGGGGCAGTCTCACCCTGCAGCCTGTAACTACAGGAAAGTTGGCTTCAGTTAAGAGCTTAACCTTTGCAATATTTATCTCATCTTCGCTTATGGAATATCCCAGGTTTTTTAAGGACTCTATTACATCTGCATCGTGAATGCCGCTGCCGATGGAAAGGGGTATAAACCGGTTGTATGAATTGCTCTCTACCACCTCTCCTATGAGATTTCCCTGATAAGGGTCTTCAATGACTAAAAGCTCATTTATACGAAACTTTCTTTCTTTAGATGCCACATGCACTTCCTGGGGAGTGGTAAGGCCCACTACTTGCATAGCTTAACCTCCTAAAACTCTCGTTTTTCCCGCTTGGGTCTTATAAACTCCACATAATCTTCACCTAGATAAGTGCTCAAAAGGCCTTCCAAGACCTTGTCGGAAATCCTAACGGAATTATCTATAATATCCAGCCACAGGGGAATCCCTCGGCCATCTCTCGGTGTCAATGTATATACCAAATTTGCCACCTCATTTAAATATACCTGCTGCTCTTCCAGCAAGTCAATGCCTATGGGTTTTGGATCAAGGGAAGACCTTAAGAAAAATGTGCGAAAGCCTTCTTTAAACAGGCCTTGGGCAATTTCCAGCCTTTCTCCCACTTCCAAAAGGCCAAAGAGTATTTCCCAGTCTGATGCCATGTACTTAGCCTCCGGCAGGTCGTCTTTTATGAACTGACCAATCAGATTTGTGGAAATTCCTTCTACTACGCCCACCAATATTACATCCCTTGAAAGGGCAGCTTCCTTTAGCTTTTCCCAAAGGGGACTAGCTTCAATTTTATAGCGGACTAGCGAGCCGTCCAGCAATATCACCTTTGGAGAAAGCTCCTCAATGGCCCCCATCGCCGCCTTTACTTCAAGGCCTGCCAGATTTCGCTTTGCCAAATCCCTGTACTCTTCTTCACTCATAGTAGTTTCCAAAATCAAGGGTGACAGGGCATCTGTGATGGTTATGGACTTTCCACTATTGCTGCAGGGTTTTGCCATGGCCTGCTGCAGGGTAATCATGTATGGAAAATGACCTTTTGAACTGTTGGTAGAGCCATCTACACCTACTATTTCCCCTTTTTCGACAAAGGCGACAAAGGCCAGCAGCTCTTCTTTGTCTAGCCTTTGGCATTTGTTAAAGGTTCCGATGCCCCTGTCCCATATCTTATCACGCAAAGCTTGGGGAGATGGCCTTTGTTTTAGCCTGAGGCGCATTTCCTTGGCCACCTGCTGAAATTTTTCTTTTAAAGACTCATCTATTTCCAGCAAAGTTTCACCACCTAAATAAATATATTGACTTTTTTTGGAATTATTGGTATTATTTATATGGGGTAAATGTCGAATTTTGAATATTGGGGGCGAATATAATGAAATCAACAGGAATTGTTCGAAAAGTCGATGATCTAGGGCGTGTTGTTATTCCAATA
>JAMNZY010000133.1 GCA_023622055.1 Bacillota bacterium | reverse complement strand
GATTGTGCAAGATTTAATATTCCTATAATGGTTATGCACATTATGGAAGGAGACATTGTTCCCAAAGTCAACAAATATGGAATAGAAAGTATTTGGAAGCTTACGCAAGAAGCTGAAAAATTAAAAGTAAAAATTGCTTTGGAAAACACCAGGTTTTCTCATGGCATAACCTCAATATTGTCGGAAATAGAGTCAGAACATTTAGGGCTTTGTTATGACAGTTCTCATGCCAGATTACACGGAGATGAGTTTTTATTGAGACATTTTGGCCACAGGCTGATAACTTGTCATATTTCAGACAATGACGGTAAAGTTGACAGGCACTGGTTGCCGGGGAATGGGCTAATTGACTGGGAAAATTTTTATAATGCTTTTCCAAAAGAACATTATTTGGGAAATTTAATGCTAGAAGTGTATCCAACAGAGGATGAAAAAAGGGCAGGTCCAAAGGAGTTTTTAAATAAAGCATTTGAAAGGATTTCAGCTCTTGTAAGAAAATCAAATGGAGGATAGCAAATGTTCCCGGAATGGAAAAATTGGCGACATGTGGTAAAACTTGATCCAGACAAACCTGCAGATGAATTTTTAATAGAGGAAGTTGTAGCAAGCGGTACAGATGCCATCATAGTGGGAGGCACACAAAATATTACCCGGGAAAAGGTGCTAAAGCTCTTTAAACTTTTAAAACCTTATCCGCTGCCTAAAATCTTGGAAGTATCTACGATTAATGCTATAACCTTTGGCTTTGATGGCTATTTAATACCTGTTGTTTTAAATGCTGGACATCCCCAGTGGCTTATAGGAGCCCATAAAGAAGCGGTGAAAATTGCAGGGGAACTTATGGATTGGCAGGCAGTACTGCCTGAAGGTTATATAATCTTAAACCCGGATTGTGCTGCTGCAAAGCTTACAAATGCCATATATCCCTTAAACCAAGAAGATATTTTGGCATATGCTCGCTGTGGAGAAAATCTCTTCTCCCTTCCTCTGATTTACATAGAGTATAGTGGAAAATTCGGTGATCCGGAATTGGTATCTTACGTCAAAAATGGTTTAACCAAGGCTAAGATAGTTTATGGCGGAGGTATTGATAATGGCCAAAAGGCCGAGATGATGGGCAAGATGGCAGATACTATTGTAGTTGGAAACATGGTTTATACAGAGTCAATTAAAAACTTACGTGATACGGTAAAAGCTGTTAAATAGATTTACAAAAGTTTGGTGTTTGTTTCGGCTTATATCCCGCACAGAAAGCAGCATATCAGGATCCAATAGAAGCACTGAGATATGAGTAAAAAAAGCAGCATTGCTGCTTTTTTTGTTAATAGACATATTCCCCTGCCCTGTAACATATGTTTTAAAGTGTAAACACCAAGAGGGTGGAGGGAATGTGTATGAGCACATATCAAACTAATCCCAACAAAGGCTTATCCACTAGAGAAATACCCCTTAAAAAGAAGCTATTTGGAGATAATCAGCTGCAGCAAGGAAGAGAAATATCGGCTATTTCCATTTTCATAAGTCAATTTAAAGATTTTATGATTCTCGTCTTATTAGGGGCTGCCCTTATTTCCGCCTTCCTTGGAGAAATGGCAGATGCCATTGCCATAACTGCTATAGTTGTAATGAATGGTATTTTAGGCTTTATTCAAGAATACAGGACAGAAAGGTCTCTGCAAGCCCTACAACAGCTGGCAGCACCAACGGCAAAAGTCCTGCGGGATGGTAAAGTTATGACAATACCGGCTAGAGATGTTGTCCCTGGTGATATAGCTTTACTTGAAAGCGGAGATAGGGTTCCGGCAGACGGAAGTTTGCTGAAGGCAGAAAATTTAACGGTGGATGAATCTCTTTTGACTGGAGAATCCATTCCCGTAGAAAAGACTGCAAAGCCTAGCGAGGATATCCAAATCAAAATTCATAGGCAAAATTATGTCTTTATGGGCACCTTGGTGGTAAATGGAAGGGGCAAAATGATAGTTGAAAAAATAGGCATGGACACTGAAATGGGCAAAATTGCCGGAATGATGGAAGATATTGAAGATGAGCAAACACCCCTTCAAAAAAGGTTGGAACTTTTAGGCAAGCAGCTGGTAGTTCTTTGTCTTGCCATATGTGCTTTAGTCGCCCTGCTAGGTGTATTCCGAGGTGAAAAAATTCACGATATGTTTCTCTTTGGGGTAAGCTTAGCTGTTGCAGCTATACCTGAAGGACTGCCGGCTATTGTAACCGTTGTCCTCACATTGGGAGTTCAACGGATGATACGGAAAAAAGTGATAATAAGGAGACTGCCGGCAGTAGAAACCCTAGGCTGTGCCACTGTAATTTGCAGTGACAAAACAGGCACTTTGACGGAAAATAAAATGAGTGTAAGAAAAGTTTATTTGTGTGAGGAAACATTTTTAGTGACGGGCACAGGTTACAGGAGAGAAGGAGAATTTTTGACAAGGGATGGGAGA
>JAMNZY010000164.1 GCA_023622055.1 Bacillota bacterium | reverse complement strand
ATTGGAGGATGGTAAGATGGTAGATATTAAATTTTTCAGCAATGAGCAAGTACCTTTGGAAATGCACAAAGTGAGGATTGTGCAAAAATTACAGCTTCCACCTATTGAGCGTCGTCTTGAGGCAATAACCGAAGCTGGAAACAACACTTTTCTTCTCAAAAACCGTGACGTTTTTTTGGATATGCTGACAGACAGTGGTGTAAATGCCATGAGTGATGAGCAGCAGGCAGCTATGATGATAGCCGATGACAGCTATGCGGGAAGCGAAACCTATTTCCGCTTGGAAAATAAGTTAAAAGAAATCTTTGGAATGGAGTTTTTCCTACCGGCCCATCAGGGCAGAGCCTGTGAGCACATTATTGCAAAAACTCTTGTCAAACCAGGGCAAATTGTCCCTATGAATTATCACTTTACCACTACAAAATCCCACATAGTCTTATGTGGCGGAACCATTGAAGAACTGTTAATCGACGAAGGCCTTGAGACTACCAGCAATCACCCCTTTAAAGGGAATATGGATATAGACAAACTGGAAGCTACTATACAAAAACACGGACCAGACAAAATAGCCTTTGTCCGCATGGAAGCTGGCACAAACCTTATTGGCGGTCAGCCCTTTTCCTTGGAGAACTTAGAGCAGGTAAGGAAAGTCTGTGACAAATATGGAATTATCCTTGTCTTAGATGCCAGCTTACTCCAAGACAATCTCTACTTTATTAAAAAACGTGAACAGCAGTGCAAAAATATGACAATAAGAGAAATCACCCTTAAACTGGCATCCCTCTGCGATATTATATACTTCTCTGCCCGCAAACTTGGCTGTGCAAGAGGCGGCGGCATGTGCTTCAAAGATGAAAAGCTTTATAAGCTCATGCGGGAGTTTATACCCCTTTACGAAGGTTTCTTAACATACGGCGGCATGTCTGTTAGAGAAATGGAAGCTATAGCCGTGGGCCTTGAGGAAACCATGGATGAAGACTTTATAAAACAAGGGCCTCAGTTTATAGAGGTTATGTGCAATGAACTTATAAAACACGGCGTTCCCGTTGTCACTCCACCCGGTGGACTGGGATGCCATATCAATGCCATGGAATTTGTAGATCACATTCCTCAAAGCCAATATCCTGCAGGAGCACTGGCAGTAGCCCTATACATTGCCAGCGGAGTCCGCGGCATGGAGCGAGGCACTCTGTCTGAACAGAGAAACCCCGATGGAAGCGAGTGCTTCGCTAATATGGAGCTTTTAAGGCTAGCCATGCCAAGACGGGTATTTACACTGTCCCAAGTAAAATATGCTGTTGACAGGATTGTATGGCTGTATGAAAATCGCAAACTCATCGGAGGTTTAGAGTTTGTTGATGAACCTCAGATACTCCGCTTCTTCTTTGGAAGATTAAAGCCGGTATCAGATTGGCAGGAAAAACTTGTGAGAAAGTTTAAAGAGGATTTTGGAGAAAGTTTGTGATATTAATTAAAGGCGGCTACTTGATAAATAGCCGCCTTTAAAGTTTACAACTCGTCTCCCGGCTGCAAAACAGGCACTTTCACATTGACAGTATCGGGATATTTGATGCCGGCACCGGTATTCAAAAGAACCACTTTTTCGTTCTCTTTTATCCAGTTTTCTTCTCTTAGTTCTCTTGCCGCTGCATATAGGGAAGCACCTTCAGGGCAGATAAAGGTTCCTTCATGGGCTGCCAATTCTTTTTGGGCTTTTAAAATTTCATCATCGGAAACTGCCACTGCACATCCATCTGTGGCTCTTATAGCTTCAAGGACTAAATAGTCTCCCAGGGCTTTTGGCACTGTAATGCCAAAGGCAATTGTTTTGGCATCAGTCCAATACTCTGATTCCTTCTTGCCTTCTTTCCATGCCTTTACAATTGGTGCGCAGCCACTTGATTGAACTGCAACAAGGCGTGGCATTTTTTCTCCTATCCAGCCCATTTCCTGAAGCTCTTTAAGGGCTTTGTAAATACCAATGATGCCCACTCCACCGCCGGTTGGATAGAGAATTACATCTGGCACTTCCCAATTAAATTGTTCAGCAATTTCAAGACCCATAGTTTTTTTACCTTCAATGCGGTAGGGTTCTTTCAATGTGGAAACATCGAACCAACCGTATTTTGCTACAGCTTTACCTACTATCTTTCCTGCGTCGCTAATTAAGCCATCTACCAAATAAAGGTCTGCACCGCTTATGGCACATTCATTTCTCGTAATCTCCGGCGCATCAATAGGCATAACAATTACAGATTTTATACCTGCTCTGGCACCGTATATGGACCAAGCTGCCCCGGCATTGCCATTTGTAGGCATGGCAAAAGTCTCTATTCCAAGCTCTTTGGCGGCCCTAGATACTCCAACGGCTGCACCTCTAGCTTTAAAAGTGCCGGTAGGAATAACACCTTCATCTTTTAAGTAAAGTTCACTGAGGCCAATTTGCCTTCCAGCTGTTTTAAGGGTATTTAACAGGACCGTGACGACCCATGAATGTGTTATTTCTAATTGCCACATCTTCAGATAAACCTTCCATAACAACTTTGCCTACACTGAGGACATAAGCATAATGTGAAATTGACAATGCCAGTTCAGCATTTTGCTCAATTAAAAGAACTGTTGTACCTAGTTCATTAATCCTTTGGATTGTATCCATAATCACATCAACTATAACTGGAGCAAGACCTAATGAAGGTTCATCAAGCATCAGTAACTCTGGGTCCATCATCATTGCACGGGATATGGCTAACATCTGCTGTTCTCCACCTGAC
>JAMNZY010000057.1 GCA_023622055.1 Bacillota bacterium | reverse complement strand
TGTTTGTTTAAAAGCTCAGCCACTTCATCATCTTCAAAAGATTCTCGAGCCATCACATGGCACCAGTGACAGGTCGAGTATCCGATGGACAGAAAGATAGGTTTCTCTTCACCCTTCGCTTTTTCAAATGCTTCATCTCCCCACGGAAACCAATCTACCGGATTGTGAGCATGCTGCAAAAGATAAGGGGATTTTTCAGAAATCAATTTGTTCGTATATCTTTGTTTTGTATTCAAATTATCACATCCTTCTGTAACATTATTGTTAGTATATGAAGGTTTGAAATCAGTATGCAAAGTTAAAATAACATCTCTTGACAAACAGGTCTACAAGAAGTAGACTATAAATATAGCTAGGTCTACAAAATGTAAACCTTTTGAAAAGGAGATAGATAGAATGAAAACGTATAAACTTACCGAGATGGAAGGGAAACTCTCAGACCTGATTTGGGCTAACGAACCAATTCCTTCGGGAGAATTGGTGAAGCTATGTAAAAAGAGGTTTGACTGGAAAAAATCAACCACTTATACTATGTTAAAACGATTGGAGAACAAAGGCATTTTTCAAAATAGAAACGGCCTAGTATCTTCACTCATAAAAAAAGATGATTTTTACGCTAAGCAATGCAAGCAGTTTGTAAAAGAAAACTTTGAGGGTTCCTTGCCGAAGTTTTTAGCTGCCTTTACTAGAAATACAAAGCTATCTGATGATGAGATTTCAGCACTGCTGAAATTAATACATGAACACAAGGAGGGCTAGTTGTGGATAAATTGTTTTTACAAGTGCTGAAGATGAGCATTACATCTTCCTACGTTATTCTGTTTGTTATTGTCGCTAGGATATTTCTTAAAAAAGCACCTAAGTTTTTCTCCTATGCACTGTGGTTCATTGTACTATTTAGGCTAATAGCCCCTTTTTCATTTGAAAGCATATTTAGCCTCATACCTTTCAATACTCAAACAGTACCTACTAACGTTGTATACTCCCAAATTTCCAGGGAAATTAGGTCAACAGGTCAAGTGACAAACAACTCTTTGTCTGGACCTGTCGCCCACACTAATGGAAAGCCTATACAACTTTGGATTGAGCTAGGTGAAATTGTATGGCTGCTTGGTATGTTAGCGATACTTACATATAGTTTCTACACAACTGTCGAGTTATATATCAAATTGCAAAATGCAGAACATGTTTCTAAGAATGTATATGAATTAACTGGATTAAAAACACCTTTCGTTTTTGGTATTACTAAACCTAAGATTTATCTTCCGGCAGGTCTTTCTAATCATGAGAAATCCTATATTATTAAGCATGAGCAAACTCATATTAAAAGACTCGACCATCTGGCAAAGCTCTTAGCATTCATAGTGTTTAGTATCCACTGGTTTAACCCTCTAGTTTGGCTTGCCTTTTTTCTTATGACCGAAGACATGGAGCTATCCTGTGATGAAAGTGTTATTAGAGAACTGGGAAGTGAGGTTAAAAAGGATTATTCCACTTCCCTTTTAATGATGTCCACAGGTAGAAGAATTATCGGTGCTAGTCCCCTTACTTTTGGAGAGAACAATGTTAGAAGACGAATCATAAACATCTTAAATTACAAAAAGCCGAGGTTTTGGGTTGTTGTTATAGCAACTATTGCAGTTTTAACTGTTGGGTTTGGGCTTATTACAAATCCTAGAACCGTTCCAAGTAATAGTAATGCAGAAAAAATTCAGAAGGCTGAAACCTGGGCAGAAGCTTTAAAAACCCGGGATGGAAAATCCCGTTACGCAATCATGTCTGAAAACATGAAAGAGCAGTTTGTTGCTGAGCAAAAAAAGCGTTCCGGTGAAGACTGGAATTATAATATTGGAGGTTCTAGCCCATGGGTTGTCGACTACGATATTGATATACATAGAGACACGGCAACTATCACTTACCATTTCGCTGACAGTGATGGGGTAAAATATGAGCGAACTGAGATAATTACTTTTGGCCGAGAAAACAACCGTCTAGTCATAATATCTGCTATAGAAAAAATTGCTGAATGGGACCGAGTAAATTATTTTGCGCCAAATGCTAAGAGGGCAATGGAAGTTTACGTCGAAGGCCTTCTCGAAAGTGATTATTTAAAACTACTTTCTCTCGCCCATGAAGCGCCCTTTGATCCGGCCGGCCAGGATATTTGGGATACGATAAAAATTATTGATGTAAAAGTAATCAGGGAAGATATTCGGGAAAATAAGGCTTGTTATGAGTTACAACTAGATATTGAAGATGGCGGAAATTCCGCTTTTGAAAAAGGCATCTCCACACGTTGGTTATGGCTTGTAAAGGGAGAACATGGTTGGTATGTGGAAGGCTTTATGACTGGCGGAGCTCCTGATGCCAGTTGGTGGAATTCCGAAAGCATCAAAAAATAATACTGATGTACACAAGATTAAACGCTAATCATGACCACTCGTAAACGGGTGGTCATGATTCTGCAAAGGATTCAGAAAAGGGCATA
>JAMNZY010000208.1 GCA_023622055.1 Bacillota bacterium | reverse complement strand
CCAATCAGGAATATCTATTCTGATTGAGTTTAAAGCGCTTATAACCCTATTAATACCATCAATAATAAGATTAAGAGGATATTTTACAATTCCCCAAAGGGAATCAAACACGCCCTTAAATATCTTCTTAACACCTTCCCAGGCTTTCTGCCAGCTGCCGGTGAAAACACCCGTTATGAAATTCAGCAAGCCGGTAAAGATGTTTTTTAATCCGTTAATGATGCTACCGATGGACCTGAACATATTGTCAAACACATTGACAAATATACCTGCAATGTACTCGGCCAAGGGTTTGAAAACATTTTTCCATAGAAATTCAAATACCTTTATAAGAGCTTCAACTATCGGCATAAATATATTTTTCATAAAATTGCCGAATGGAACAAAAGCATTATTCCAGAGGAATTTCAACACAGCTGACACCGCTTCTATTGTAGCTATGAACACTTCGCTTAGGAAACTGCCAAGTGGAACCATCACATTTTCCCAGAAAGATTTTGCAATATCTGCAACCGTCTGGAATGCTATGGCCAATACATCCATCAATATTGATCCAATGGGCACAAGCACCGATTCCCAGAACCACAGGAGAAAATCACCCAATGGTACCAATACATTTTCCCATAGCCAGCCTGCTGCTTTTGTTACAGCATCCCATGCGGCTGTGAATGCGGTTGCAAGGAATTCACCCAATGGCACCAATACGTTTTTCCACAGGAAGACCGCTGCGTCTTTTATTGCATTTAATACACCATCTACTACCCCTCGGAAGCTCTCATTAGTCGTATAAAAATACACAAATCCAGCTACAAGAGCGGCTATGGCTACAGCAACAAGCCCTATAGGCGATGTCAAAGATCCAAAAGCAGCGCTAAGGCCTGACAATGCTGTTTTAACCGTTTTTATCGCAGCAGGAATGGTTTTTATTGCCTGGTATGCCAGTATCCCAGCCAGTATTCCGGCCAACCCAGCAGTAACTATGGGTTGATTCTGCGCCATCCAATCGCTCAGTCCTCTAAATGCTTGCGTCACAAGGTTTATTGCGTTAACAAATGCCTGGCCGGTCCACTGGGCTATGGGAAGCAAGAAGTTCTCCCACAGCCACTGGGCCAATGGTTTAAACGCCTCAATAATAGGGTTGATTACGCTTAATGCTGCGGCCAAGAGGTCGAGAAATGCCGGCACAGCTGCAGATATCACCCAAGAGCCAAACGGCAACAATACATTGTCATAGAGCCATTTCAGGCCTTGACCAATATTCTGGACAATTGGCTCTGCAGCTTTCTTCAGTCTCTCAAATGCCTGTGCAGCAGGCTCAAATGCCTTCTTAAATTTTTCGGCCATCTCGGCCATCTTGTTTGTTTCGTCTTCTTTGATGATTTCCTCTGTTATTGGCACTGCACCTGTAGGAGCTATTGTTGTCGCATCACCTGTCCCAGCTGTTTCCTGTGTAATCTGATGTATTTCATCAAATCCTGCAAGAGCACCTTTTGCTTGCTTTCCTGCCTTTTCCGTAGCATCACCTAACTCCTCCACTGCTCCTGTTTGTGCTTGTGTAGCTTTAGTTTGTTGTTGTGTTGATTTAATCGTTGTTGCTTTACCAAATAGGGCTTGCGTAAAGGCAGCCAATGTGCCTACAACTCTTTCAATTGCGTTTGCCATAGCTGTAAGGGCTGGGAGGACTGCATTGTAGATTGGTAAAAAGACTTGTCCTAGTAATAGCTTAATATTTTGTAAACTAGCTATAAATTGTGCATGCCTTGTTTGAGTAGTATCTGCTAAAGTATCTCCATATCTTTTGTATGTTTGTTCAAGTATTGCAGCTAGCCTAATCTGTTGTTGCGTTTGGAAGTCTAGTTGAGCCCAAGACTTATCTCCTGCAAACTTCCTAAAGGCCTCTGTGCTTTCTATCATTGAAATATTAGTATATACTCCTAAATCTTCAATGGCTTCTGTGGACCCTAGCATACCGCTTCTGATTCTGTTAGCAACATCTTCGTAAGTCCTGCCAGTCTTTGAAGCGATGATAGCCGCTGCTTTCATTAATTCCTGTGTCTGTTTTGCGGTTTCTTCTGTGCTGGAGGTGAAGCTGCTCAGTAAATTACTGAAAACAGACCCATAATTATAGGCATCTGCTTTTGCCATGCCGAGGGCTTTTGACTGAGTATCAACCCAGTTTTGAAAAGCCTTTGCTGCATTGCCCATATTGCGGCTTATGTTATCAATTGCACTTTCAACGCCCATGGCGGCTTTTGTGCTGTCTTTTATGAGTTTTCCCACGGCCAAGCTGCCCAAAACCGTGCCTATCCCTTTCATGATGCTGCTTACTTTAGCTTGGAATCCCTGTAGTTGAGCTTGAGTTTTTGTTAACTCTTTCTTTATGCCGCTAAAGTCAGCACCGTTCAAACATTTGTTCATCCGTCATTGTTTTTTTCTCTTTGCCGATATTAGCCAGAATTTCTTTGAGCGGTCTCGGATGCTGATGTCGTTTTCCGAGCCATTGAATTGTCCATAGTGAATTGAGATATGCGAGTGTTATTTTCTCTTTTAACTGTTCTGTTTTGCATTTTGAATAGGCATCAATTTTGAGTGACAATTCATATGGCGTGATTTCCCAGAATTCCGCAATAGTCATGCCAATGAGGGCGGCGGCCTTCAGGGCTTCCTCCGTATCTTCCTTATTCGGTCCAAATGCAGCTTGAAATGCCTCGCCCATTGCTGTGAGTACAGTCTGAATGTCTGAATACTCATCTACCAAATCCATGACCTTTTCGGGTGTAAGTTCCGGGTCTTCATGGACCAGTCCAGCCCATATCATTACAGCCGCATCTTCCATTGTGAGATTATCCATGTCGATTTTGGATACAGATTTACCAAATTTCTTTTCGATTAAGGATATTGCTTTCATGCCATAGCGGAAATTACGCATTTTATCTAATTGAATTGGATAATACATAATCATTCCTCCTAAATGTCTATTTTGGTTACCGTTGCATTGCAATTAATTTCTGTTTTATCTTTTATCTTTTGTTCCAGTTCATTTTTGATGTTATCTACAATAATTTGCAGTACTTCTTCCATATTTTTTGAATTTGTTTCTATGTCAAATTCAAGTTTGAATTTAGATTTAAACTTCATAACTTTTCCCCACAATCTTTTCAACATCTTCCACCATTAATTTCAAAAGGTCAGCATATTCTTCTGGTGAAAG
>JAMNZY010000017.1 GCA_023622055.1 Bacillota bacterium | reverse complement strand
TACATAACGTGTTAATGCTTTAGTGGCTTTTGCCCTGTCAAAAGTTGGGTCATCTTCGATTTTCTTTGCCAGTTTAAAGTAGGTTTCATATGTAACATAGTTTTGAAGTACATCCAGTATAAATCCTTCTTCAATTGCCTGCCTCATAGAGTACAGATGAAATGGATGGGGCAGTCCGTCAGGTCCTATTGTCCCGCCGTAAAAGCAAAGAAACTGATATTAGGCTGTTTTCCCCTTTTCTTTATTGTCTTTAAAATCTCCTCCTCAGGGTCGTATTCTTTGCCCTCTAACTCTTCATCCAGTTTTGCCGCTTCTTCAAGGGTACTTACCGACAGCACTTCCCTTAAAGAAGCCATATTCTCCCCTGCACTGCTGGAATGGGCTTCGTCTATAATAACAGCATATTTGCGACTTTTTAACTCCCCTACTTTTTCGATGATAAAGGGGAACTTTTGCAGAGTGGAAATAATTATTCTCGTTCCGCTTTTCAAGGCATCAGCCAATTGGTTGGAGTCTTTATCTATTTTTTGAACAACCCCGTGTTTATGTTCCAACTGGTAAATGCTGTCCTGCAACTGCCTGTCTAAAACCCTCCTGTCGGTAATGACAATAACAGAATCAAATACGGGGTTATCGTTATCGTCATGAAGATTTGCAAGCCTGTGGGCAAGCCATGATATGGAGTTGGTTTTTCCCGACCCTGCACTGTGCTGCACAAGATAGTTTGTTCCTACTCCCTTCTTTCTTGCATCGGCTTCCAATTTTCTTACTGCATCTAGTTGATGATATCTTGGAAATATGACGGTTTCTGAGGTATAGGTGTTTCCGTCCATATCCTTCTTCTCTTCGGTCTGGATAAATACAAACTTCTTTAGTATATCCATCAGACTATCTTTTTGAAGTATTTCTTCCCAAAGATATGCAGTTTTTAGCCCATCAGGATTGTCTGGATTCCCTTTTCCTCCATCACAGCCTTTATTAAATGGAAGGAATGAAGTCTTATCTCCTGAAAGCCTTGTAGTCATATAGGCTTCCGAAGTATCTACTGCGAAAAATACAATGGCTCTTTTCTTAAACTGGAACAATAGTTCATTGGGGCTTCTATCTTTCTTGTACTGGATTATTGCATCTTCATAAGTCTGACCAGTGAAAGCATTTTTAAGTTCCAGCACAACAACTGGAAGTCCATTGACACAGATGAGCATGTCAATGCTGTTTTCATTCTTGGTGCTGTAATGTACCTGCCTTGTGACGGATATCCGATTCTTCTCATAGAGTTTTACTGTTCTCTCATTTAATTTGCTGGCAGGCTGAAAATAGGCAAGGTCCAAGTACACGCCATAATCCTTAATCCCATGCCTTAATACATCAATCATACCACGGTTGTTTAGTTCAGTATTGAGTCGTTTTAGTATTTTAAACTTATACTGGTCTTTATGAATTTGCCTTAACTTATCCATCTTTTTCGGCTGAGTATCTTCTAAGAATTCAAATAGGATTTTGGTATCTAAGGCATATTCTTTGTTGTAATCATCAGGACTGCCCTTAACATACCCATTTTTTAAAAGGTGCTCCTCAATATATTCTTCAAAGCCTTTTTCTAAAAGTTCTTCAGGAGTTTTAGCCATTTATATCCCCCAACTAATTTTCATCATAACTTTTTGCTATAAGCGCTTTAGCCTTTTCAAAATCATCTTTACTGTTTATCCTAACCTCTAAATTTCCTGTGCCGTAATGACCAATATTGCTCACATCTCTTGTAAAACCTTCCTTTAACTCTACTTCGTTTGGATTTATATTCAAGTATATAAGAATCGTTTTGCTTTTCGGATAAATTTCCACACAAGCGAAATTTCGTATCTTTTTAAAAGCAATATAGTATTTCAAAACTTTCTCCTGGATGTCGTCTCCAAGGTTTAATATAAAGTCTCTAACCGAATAATACATATCCTGTAATTCTTTATCTGCCTGCTTCAGATTCTCCGTTACTGTTTTATATACATTATGCTTATTGACACCTTCATCTGAAATTATTGCAGTTTGCGATGCTGTAGTTGCATTTACCAGTTCAAACAGAATCAAATCGTCTTCATATTTTTTATATCTAATAAGTTCTATGTTCCTATTAATCTGCTTTACAGCGTATTCATCAAACTTTGTAAAATCCCCTGCAATACACAATAGTCTAGGCATTGACCATTCAATCTTATCGGCAATATCCTTTCCTATTTTCTCCATTACAAGCAATTTGAACTCTGCTTTATGGTCCATTAGCCAGTCAAGATAATACAACCCCTGGTTGATTACATTTTCATTTAATGCTCTCTTGTATTCCAGTATCACAGGGCAATAGTTTTCGTCTATCCCCAAAGAATCAATTCGCCCTCCATGATTTTTGCCTGTAGGATACTCAGACGCCAGAAATTTAATTCCAAAGAATGTTTCCATATTGTTTTCAATTAGTGTCTGAATAGATTTCTCAATGGCCACTGAAGTACCTACAAGTTCTTTTACTTCATTTTTTATTCTAAAAAGTTTCAAATCGCCCATATAAATCACCTCATATTAATTGCTAACAATGTAGTCCCTTACATCGATTTTTCCTGTTACTGCTTCGGATATAAGGGATTGGCGGTATTCTTTTACCTGTTACTGCTTCGGATATAAGGGATTGGCGGTATTCTTTTAGTTTTTGGATTTGTGTTTGTATATCATTTACCAATTGGTCAATCTGTGTAGTGCAATTGTCAAGATACTCGACAATATACTTTTGCTCATCTTTATTTGGTATTGCACATTCTAAATAAAATAAGTATTTCGGAACAACCTTTGATAGGGGAGTTAAAACTGCAAATCCTGTCGAACATATTAGGTTTGATTGAACATTTTCGATAAAGGCTATTGCTTTCAAATATATACGAACTGTAGATACTATGGTATCCCCCTTAGATAAAATTCTCCTTGCTCTACTAGGTGCATCTTTAAAATTCAACCTTTGAATGCCATCAATTTCACCTATTGATGTCACACTACTTATGTCAATATAATCTATTTCATAGTCATCATCCGTACTTTCGCTTAATGTTTTATTATTAATTAATGATACATACTTTATCTTGGAAAGAATCCAATGCTCTGGTATCTCCCCTATCCACTCAATTCCTGAATCCTTCATCCTAACATTCGGATTAAGCCCTTTGGTAACGGCTTCGGTTACAATAGCCTGACGCTTTTCCTGTAATAGTTCAATCAATTTTTCCTTATCAGCAATCAAACCATCTATCTCTCTTATCTTTTCATCTAAAAAGTTAATTATTGTAATTTGTTCTTCAGCAGAAGGAATGGTTACTGGAAATTGTTGTATCATAGGTAATCTTATTGAATCAACAGTAGATTTTGCATTATTAACCTCTGTTTCTTTTATAAAATTCTCTTTTATATAATAGTAAAAGTATTTTGCTAATACTTCCTTGAAATCACTCATTTTATAAACTCTTTGATGAAAATCAAACTTTCCATTTATATAGTGAAATACTTTGCCAACCCCAACACCATCCCCTGCTGTTAAAACTGCCTCTCCATCATAGGAGTATGTTGAAATTCTTTCTACAATAGGAGACCTTACAAAAAAGGGATATATTCCATCATCTTCTTTATCAATGGTATCCTTATTTCCTGTGCTAATACTGCATAACCACTTAAGTTTTTTTATTGTCCAATGCTCTGGTATCTCTCCTATCCACTCAACCCCTGAATCCTTATACCTTTCATACCTCTTATACCTACTCATTGCCCATCACCTTCTTCAACTTCTCTGAAATGCTCTTTTCCAACTCTATTATCTCTCTCATAATCTCTTCAGAAGGTCTCAGGGGCTGGTATTTATAAAAATGCCTTGTGAAAGG